>JACQEP010000019.1 GCA_016200485.1 Gammaproteobacteria bacterium | reverse complement strand
TACACTCTTTGCCAGATCCAACCCAATCGTTGTAAGCTTCATCTCGGTCTCCTCTCTTTTCGTTTGATGGTTGATACCGTCTCCATCGTGGCGCACTTGACGCCGTTTTAGAAGAGGGAGGAGACCATCACATCAACCTACCGTGCTAAAGAAATACCATTAATAAGACGATATTATTCACAAATAAGTCACCTACCAAAATGGGCGCCGCCCCATACAATTTAGAATTCTAGCTCAGGAGAAACAGATATGAAGCGAGCATTGATATTTCTTCCGCTTTCAATCATATCCTTCAGTTGCTTCAGTCAAACATTCTGGCAACACAGAACTCATAACTCACAGGATCAATTTAACATTGACAGTGCCCAATGCCAGAATGAAACCGCGCGATACTCAGCGACCACAAACAATATGCGACAAACCCCTTCCTACAATATTCCTGATACCTATAGTTCTAATTGTACCTCAACAGGTTATTCACTACACTGCACAACAACAAACGATGCGGATATATATCGACAAACATACGAACAAGGACAACAGCTAAACCGCGCTTACGAGGATTTAGGAGCCGCGCTCGGGTAAACTCTAGTCGAACTATGGGGCGCTCCAAGCAATAACCAACACTACTATGACAACAATTCTTTCAGGGACCAAAATAATAGCGCTGAAAAGTACTATGATAATTGCATGATTGGCAAGGGATACTATAAATAGCGACAATTCGATTCTAATTTTCCATGAGCTTTAAGTGAGAATTAAAATGGCTCTGACTCGAATGGCACTAATATTTCGAAATCTGTCTATTACACCGTTAGAAACATACGGGAGGTGTGTGCATATGAAGACGATATTGATTTCTCTCTGCGCTGCGTCTATTTTGCTTTTTTCAAATTTCGTTGAGGCTCGCGGAGCTGGGCATGGTGGTGGCTATTCCGGGCGAACCCACTCATCAAGCTCTAGCTCTTACAAATCGCCTAAATTGTACAAATGCTCTGGCTGCAACTCGAATGATCACCATGTTGAACCTCATGTTCGCAAAAATGGCGAATTTGTCCAGGGACACATGAAAACTGACAGCAATGAAACTCGCATAGATAATTTCACCCAACGTGGGAATATCAACCCATATACTGGTAAACCCGGCGACAGAGATTAGATGGTTTTCAACACATCGCTCAAGTCGACCGCCTTCCGCGTTGCTGCGGGCATCAGTTTAGCTTGGCACCAGGTCTCAGAAACATGGACATGAAGCAGTTCCTTATCCCGTTGTTAAGTATCGCGGCTAGCGCCATTGGATATTTGATCATTACGTTCTGGGTCAAACCGATCCTTCACTATCGAGAAATAAAGCATCGTGTAGCCGCAGATTTAGTATTTTTTGCAAACGCAACCGAACTGCAAAAACATGATGGGACACTTCGGGAAGACACTCTACAACGGAAAGAAAGTAACCGGCGTTGTGCTTCAGAATTGAAGGCAATTTATTCCGAGCTACCATCTTGGTACCGCCTTCTGTTGAAGAAACGAAAGGAAAACCCGATTGAAGCGTCGAAAAACTTGATCGGCCTGTCTAATTCTTCGAACTGGCGTGACGCGGAACCTTTCGAAAAAGATGCGAGGAAAAATCTGTGCATATCCGACAAAAACTCAGAGACCTAACATCTACGCCTTCAACCGGATGCGGTGTGAAAGCTCGCGTAGGTTGATGGCGTGATTAGGTTACAGCTTTTTGGAGCACATTCATTCTCTCTTCAAACTCGGCATCAATGATTTGAAATAGTGCACGCACCAGTACGTCACAGATTGCTTCGACTTGCCTCGAGGTCGCCTTTCCTGCACCAGGGGTAAGATGGCCGTGGGCAAACGTATGGCGAATTGCAGATGCCAGGAATGTAAAGTTAAATGGTTTTCGCGACGCCAAGTATTGAGAGACATGATGCTTGTGCTTGTCGTTCAAGTTTCCGTGAGCGAGCACGAAATTATAGATAGTGTCATTTGTGTCGGCCTTCTTAAGTTCTTGCACCCAGTCATCGATTGGATATTTCGCCAACAGTCTATCTGAGTTTTTTTGTTTGACTCCGATGACACAAAGTAACAATTCGAATGCCGAATAGGCATATAGCATTCGGGTTAAAGCCAGATAACCGGGGCTAGTTATCGCACTGAAATCTTTTAGCTCAAGCCCTGCCAATGCTTTTGCAGCCCGGTACCTCGCCTTAAAGCGATTGACATGATCAACGGTTGTGAAAATCCCAAACTTGCGCCCCTCGACATAGGGTCCATGCTTGTCAAAAATTTCCCACTTTGGAGGATCGTAGCTCAATGGTTTTTCCTGCAACTTAACGAGGCTGTAGAAAAACCCACCGACGCGAGGCGCGTGCAATCCGGGGACGTTTAAATCGTAATATGCGCTCAGTTTTCATCATTTGTGTTCGATCTTCAATCGTGTTCCTGGAACGCGGAACGGGGTCAAGTTTTGCATTGTGCAATTTACAGCTCGGACGGGAACGCCCCCACCAAGGGAATTATCTATACAATTTATTCAATAAACCAATAAGTTATAAAGCTATATCCAAATCAGAAGACGGGGGTCAGGTCTTGTGTTTTGCATTTACATGCTCGGCCAGCCCCCAAGAAACTAGTTATTTATACTACAAATCAATAAGTTAAATAAGTTATAAAACAACACCCAAATAGTGTCCAATGAGTTTTTTCGACACGCTTGTCGCAATATGCGAAGCACGCTTTTGCTACGCCCCGCCGAATAAGAAAAAAACCATGTTATGTCGATAAAAATAAAAAACATCGACATATTCCATCGCTGCGTCAGATTGGGTGTAATTGGGTGTCTTAACGAGGATATCGGGGTCAGGTCTTGCATTGTGCATTTACGGTTCATTCAAGCAATCCGACACTACTTACATACGGCACAACCGTGGTCTGTCCCTGATTACTCTGATTACTCGATGGAAGCCATTGAAAGGACTCTTTAACGCTGGCGCCCAGTATTAAAGAATGCTTTAATACAGATAGGCCGTATTAAAGACATCTTTACCATGAAACGAACCACAGGCACTTATGTCATATCAACGACACTGGGTGAGCCGGTCCAGGCCTTCGTGCCGCATCCGCTGCCACCCGCCGAACCCACGCTGGCCACGGATGCGTATGTCGATCTGAACCATCAGGCAGAGCTGGCGCTCGCCCGTCTGTCAGGCGTGTCTGGCTTGGTGCCATCGGTAGACTGGCTGCTGTACAGCGCCATCCGCAAGGAGGCCTTGCTCTCCTCGCAAATCGAAGGCACCCAAGCCACGCTGACCGACTTGTTCGATGAGGAAGCGGGGTTCGCCGTCAGCAACACGGACGATGTTGAGGAAGTCACCAACTATCTGCGCGCCTTCCGGCTGGTACAAAACAACCTGCGCGATCCCAATGGACTACCTATCAGTGTACGCCTACTGTGCGAAGCCCACCGCCTCTTACTGGACGGGGTGCGCGGTACTGGCAAGCAGCCCGGGGAACTGAGGCGCTCGCAGAACTGGATCGGCGGTACCCGGCCAGGCAACGCCGCCTTTGTGCCGCCGCCAGCGGATTGGGTGACGGACCTGCTGGGCGATCTGGAGCAATTCATTCACGACGAGACCGGTACACTACCACCGCTGGTAAGGATTGCGCTGGCGCACGCCCAGTTCGAAACCATCCACCCGTTTCTCGACGGCAACGGCCGCATCGGGCGCCTGCTGATTGCGGCGCTGCTCGAACACTGGGGCCTGCTACCCGAACCGCTGCTGTACCTGAGTGGTTATCTGAAGCAGCATCAGGCCGAGTACTATCGGCGGCTGTCGATCATCCGTACCGAGGGTGATTGGGAATCCTGGGTCGCGTTCTTCCTTGAAGGCGTGGCTGCGGCCGCCACCGACGCCGAGCGCAGCATCATCGCCATTGCCAGCCTGGTGGCGGCCGACCGGCGCCGCTTGCTTGAATCACCCAAGGCCGGCCCTGCCAGCTACCGGCTGTTCGAGTTGCTGCCGATGATGCCGCGCTTCACCATCGAGCGGGTACGGCAGACGCTGGACACCAGCTTCCCGACCGCCAATGCGGCCGTCAAGGTTCTGGAAGACCTTGGCATCGTGATCGAAATGACCGGGCAGAAGAAGAACCGCAGTTACAGCTACCAGCCTTACATCGAGCTGCTGACGCGCTGATTTTGCGACGGTTTGCACCGGCACCATATTCAGTTCTCGCATTGGAATATTATTGGGTGTAAATGGGTGTCTTAATGGCGGCACCACTCCCTGGCCCCGGCTGGAGAGGAAAATCGAGCGCGGTACGCTGAACCAGGGTCGGTATGGCCTGCGTTGAGGCGGACACGGGGATCCGGATTCGGGAACTGTAGGTAGTTACAGACACTTCCCAACTACGCGTTGCACATCGCGATTGATGCGGTTCACCGCGTTCACCCCATCCTACGAATTAGGAATAATAGAACTACACCACCCTGCGCACCGCCGGATGCAACCGCACACCGCCGATCCACAAACTCAACTCCAGCAGTTCATCCCACACATTACCGGCGCGGCCACCTTTGATGAGTTGATCGATGCTGCCCGCGCGTTGCAACAGGCGCCGCCAAACGACCGGTTTGTGGCGTTGCAATCCGGCGCGCATCAAGGGTTTGCGCTTTTCCCAGACTTTGGCGGCGGCCAGGGCGCCGTCCACGGATTGGCCGCGCTGCATCGCCTGCGCGCAGTCGGCCATCAGGCGCAATTCGCGGGTGATGGCCCACAAAACGAGCACTGGCTCCACCCCTTCGGCCCGCAGACTATCGAGGATGCGCGTGACACGCACGGTGTCACCTTCGAGCGCGGCGTCGACTAAGGTATAAACATCAAAACGGGAACTGTCGGCGACGCTGGCCGCGACTTGTTCGACGCCGATCTCACTGGCGCCGTGCAACAAAGCGAGTTTTTCGATTTCCTGCGCGCAGGCCAGCAGATTGCCTTCGACGCGCTCAACGAGCAATGAAACGGCTTCCGGTGTGGGTTTCAAACCGCGCGCCTGCATCCGGCGGCTGGCCCACGCGGGCAATTGCTTCACTTCCAGCGGCCACACCGGCACCACCACCCCCGCATCGTCGAGCGTTTGATGCCACTTGCTCTTGCGGGCGGCGGTTTCAAGCTTACCGGCCATGATCAACAACACGTTATCCGGCGCGGGGCGTGCCGCATATTCCGCCAGCGCTTTGGCACCCGCATCACCCGGCTTACCACTCGGTATACGCAATTCGACCAACTTGCGCTCGGCAAACAGCGACAGCGAATCACCTGCCTGCAAAAATGCTTGCCAATCAAAACCGGCTTCAACGCTATACACTTCACGCTCAGCACAACCCGCGGCGCGCGCCTGCATGCGAATTGCATCACAGGCCTCCTGCACCAACAACGGCTCATCACCATAGACAAAATAAATCGGTGCCAGCTCGCGCTTGAGATGTTGCTCGAGCTGTTCCGGCCTAATTTGCACTGGGCACGTTCTCCTGCTTCAGCACCGGAGCAGACTCTGCTTTTTGCAAGCCTTGCAGACGCAGCACTAACGCACGCACCGATTGCAGACGCATGGTCTCAAACAAGCGCGTCTGCTCATCGCCTTTGGCCAGAACATCTTGCTCACTGAAGCTATAGGTTCGTTGCTGAGTGATCTCTTGTAGCGGCAAGCGCTCGGCGCCTTGTTTGTCCATTACTTTAAATTCCAGCGTATACAACAACTCGTATTCGCTGATCTTGCCACTGCGATCTACCGATGACGCGCGCCGATCTTCACCTTCACGCGTCACATTCAAAATTAACTCTGCGGCATCTCTGCTTTCGGTCAACTGAATCCCGGACACTTTGAGACTACGTTTTAATTCACGTTGCAATTGTTGCGAACCACTCACCTCCAGATAAACTGGCGGCAAATGCAAACTAACATCCATCGAGCCACGCAAACGCCAACCGCAACCCTGGACGCTGAACAACACTGATAACAGAATCAGCGCCCACAACAGTAGGGTGCGCCGTGCGCACCAGCGCTGTGGCGAACACCGAGTATTGGTGCGCACAGCGCGCCCTACATTGTGATCAGACTTTGACAACGATATTCACCAACTTACCCGGCACCACAATCACTTTAGCAATCGTCTGCCCTTCAATAAAACGCGCCACATTCGGCTCTGCTAACGCCGCCGCCTCAACCGTTGCCTTGTCGGCATTGACTGCCACTTGCACCTTGCCACGCAACTTGCCGTTGACCTGCACCACCAGCTCGATACTGTCTTTTACCAGTGCCGCAGCATCGACCTTCGGCCAGCGCGCATCAACGACTGCGCCCTGCTTACCCAAGGTCAACCACAACTCATGACAAATATGCGGCACGATCGGCGACAGCAACATCACTATTGTCTCCAGCGCTTCTTGCATCAAAGCGCGACCTTCGTCCGAGTGATCCTCGAATTTGCTCAGCGTATTGATTAATTCCATCACCGCCGCGATCGCCGTATTAAAGGTATAACGCCGCCCCATGTCATCACTGACTTTGGCGATCGTTTCATGCACTGCGCGGCGTAAAGTCTTTTGCGCGTCGGTCAACACATTTACATCCAGTGCCGAAGCCGGACCTGCTGCCACATGCGTATGCACCAGCTTCCACAAGCGGCGCAAGAAACGCGACGCGCCTTCGACCCCGCTATCCGACCACTCCAACGACATCTCCGGCGGCGCGGCAAACATCATGAACAGGCGCGCGGTATCGGCACCGTATTGATCGATCAAGGCTTGCGGATCGACGGTGTTGCCTTTGGACTTGGACATCTTGGCGCCATCCTTCAGCACCATGCCCTGGGTCAGCAGATTTTTGAACGGCTCATCGCCCTTCACCAAACCGACATCCCGCATCAGCTTGTGGAAGAAACGCGCATAGAGCAGATGCAGAATCGCATGCTCGATACCGCCGATGTACTGATCCACCGGCAGCCAGTAATCGGCCCGCTGATCCAGCATCGCGCCATTGTTATCCCGGCTGCAATAGCGGGCGTAATACCAGCTCGACTCCATAAAGGTATCGAAGGTATCCGTCTCGCGCTCGGCCGCGCCGCCGCACTTGGGGCAGGTCGTCTGATAGAACTCGGGCATCTTCTTGATCGGCGAGCCGATGCCGTCAAAGGCCACGTCCTCCGGCAGCACCACCGGCAACTGATCTTCCGGCACCGGCACTGCGCCACAGCAGGAACAGTTGATGATCGGGATCGGCGAGCCCCAGTAACGCTGGCGTGAGACACCCCAGTCACGCAGGCGATAGGTAGTCCGTTTCTCGCCCTTGCCCACCGCCACCAGCTTGTTGGCGATGGCCTCAAATGCCGCGGCCGAGGTCAGTCCGGTGAACTCACCAGAGTTAATCAGCATGCCCTTTTCGGTGAACGCTTCCTTATTTAACAATATCTTAGCGTCACCCGCTGTAGTGATCACCTGTTTTATAGGTAACCCGAATTTTTTAGCAAACTCAAAATCACGCTGATCATGCGCCGGGACCGACATCACTGCCCCGGTGCCATAACCCATCAACACAAAGTTGGCGACCCACACCGGCACTGGCTCGCCGGTGATCGGGTGTATGGCGTTAAAGCCCGTCGCCACCCCCTTCTTCTCCATCGTCTCCAGCTCCGCCGCGGCAGTGCCGGTGTGTTTGCATTCCTCGATGAAGGCGGCCAGCGCCGGATTGTGTTGGGCGGCAGCCTGGGCCAGCGGGTGTTCGGCGGCGACGGCAACATAGGTCACGCCCAGCAAAGTGTCTGGCCGGGTAGTGAATACCTTCAACACCTCATCGCGCCCGGCAACACCGAAGTGGATCTCCACCCCCTGCGAACGACCAATCCAGTTGCGCTGCATGGTGCGCACCTGCTCCGGCCAACCCTCGAGCTTGTCCAGATCGTCCAGCAGCTCGTCGGCATAAGCCGTGATCTTCATAAAATATTGCGGGATTTCCTTGCGCTCGACCTTGGTATCGCAGCGCCAGCAGCAGCCGTCGATCACCTGTTCGTTGGCCAGCACCGTCATGTCGTTCGGGCACCAGTTCACCGGCGCGGTCTTTTTGTAGACCAAGCCCTTCTCGAACAGTTTGGTGAACAGCCACTGCTCCCAACGGTAATATTCGGGACGGCAAGTGGCGATCTCGCGCTGCCAGTCGTAACCAAAGCCCAGTCGCTTCAACTGGGCGCGCATATAGCCGATGTTGTCGTAGGTCCAACGGGCCGGAGGCACATTATTCTTAATGGCGGCGTTTTCGGCCGGCAAACCGAAGGCATCCCAGCCCATCGGCTGCAACACATTCTTGCCCTGCATCCGCTGATAGCGGGCGATCACATCGCCGATGGTGTAATTGCGGACATGGCCCATGTGCAGGCGGCCGCTGGGATAGGGGAACATTGCCAGGCAATAAAACTTCTCCCGCCCCGGTTCTTCCACCGCCCGAAAAGTGCTGTGTTTATCCCAATAACGCTGGGCGTCCTGCTCGACCTCTGCTGGGCTGTACTGCTCTTCCATTATTCTGATCCGTAATCGCTTGTTGTCTGGTTGGAAAACGCATTAGGATACCAGAAAGCCCCCGCCAACCGGACAAGGACACCCCCATGAGCGCAGAAGACCGCCACTTAAACCAGAAACTCGTCCACGCCTACAACCGGATGATGGAACGCGTCAAAGAAATCTTGGAGCAGGCCAAGGGCAAGACCGGCCCCAAACTGCAGCAGGCCATCGCCAAGGCCCAGGACAAGGCTATCGAACTGGGCGAGCTCTCCCGCGAAGAAGCCGAAAAGATCGGCGACTACCTGCGGCGCGACCTCAGCGACGCAGCCGGCTTCCTGTCCGAACAAGCAGACTCTGAATTTGCCGAATGGCTACGCTTCGACATCAACCTGATCGAAGCCGAACTGCTCGACCTGTTCTTCAGCGCCGCCGACCAGGCCAAACTCGATATGCTGGATTTCGAAGAGAGCCTCGCCGAACATGAGGAATATCACGCTGGCGAAATCACCGGCCCCGGCACGCTGATTTGCGAAGGCTGCGGAGAGCATGTGCACTTTCACCAGCCGGGATTGATACCGCCGTGTCCGAAGTGTGGGGGCAAGATTTATCAGCGATAGTGATTTTTTAGCCGCGCCAAACATGTGGTATAAATTGGACGATCAAGATTAATGATGGCCAGGTTGTGTGGCGGCCAATAGTTCTGCCGATAAGGAACAGTGGTAGTGAAGACAACAAAATATTTCCAAGCCACCCGAATTAGACCAGACCGGGAGACGATTAAGGAAGAGTGGATTGCATTTGTCATCCGCTGTCCTGAAAGAGAACTCAAACAGGCCGATGGCCGCATAAGACGATGGGCTAGAATTGAAGAAGTGGAGGGTCGTTACCTCCGGGTAATCTTATTACCAGATGGAGAAACCGTACACAACGCGTTCTTTGATAGAGGATACAAACCATGAAAGTCAGCTACTTTGAAGACACCGACACGCTATACATTGAATTCCGCGACAGCGGCATAGCTGAATCCAAGGATCTGGATGAAAACACTATTCTTGACGTCGATGCAAAAGGCAACGTCTGCGCAATTACGTTCGAGCATGCGAGCCAGCGAACCGACGTAAGCCATCTTATTGTTGAAGGTATTGCGGCATAACGGTTTAAAAGGGTAATCCGAAGGTACTTATGCCGCCGACCAAGCCAAACTCGACATGCTCGATTTCGAAGTGAGCCTTGCCGAACACGAGGAATATCACACCGGCGAAATCACCGGCCCTGGCACATTAATCTGCGAAGGCTGTGGCGAACATGTGCAATTTCATCATCCGGGATTGATACCGCCGTGTCCGAAGTGTGGGGGCAGGGATTATCAACGGTAGTGATTGTAACCACGTGAAACAAGTGGCAAAAATTAGAGTATAAGATAAAAACGGCCGTGTTGTTTTGTGGCTGTTAGTCCCGATATTAAGTTTGAGCGCAATTGAAACGCCATGTACCCTCTTCGTCTTGTCGTCGATGCAAACTGCCTAAACGCAAAAGGCAGGCTGCCTGCCATGAATGAGCTCCAGCGTTACCATGATATAGGAGCGATAGAACTCATCGTGACATCCACGCTTCAAGCCGAGATTGACCGTGGATCGTCTCAAGCTGCCAAGGCAAGAACATATCAGTCAATAGGCGGCCAAATGTTCTCAATCACTGGGGTGCCCGGCATGCAATCAATGCATGGCGCAACTCTCCGACCATCCCGAATGCAACTTCTGCACACAGAGCTTTTCGGCTACAACCTAAAAGGCCACACGCTCACGCGTGCAATTCGAGACTGCCTTCATGTCGATCAAGCGCAAATGAATGCAGCCGAAATCCTTGTCACGAACGATAAGCGCCTTCATCGCGCTCAAGACATCCTCAAGGCTGAAGGTGCGTCGCTATCCGTGACATCACCTGAGCGAGCCTTGGTCATGATCAAGGAGCATCTCCGTGCCTCCATTGGAACCGACGATCTACAAAGAACAAAGGAGCACGTTGAGAGCCTAGGTCCAATCGTACTCGGCTCAAATTCTGTCGGCAACTGCTCGTTCACAGCGGGATCCAGCCAGCGAACACTGCTCTCTCTTCGCATTGATAACGGATTACTCCAGATTGCCGGAACTTTGCGGGACGAGAATGGCGAGGTCGCGATCGTCCTCCGCCCAGGAACATCGCCAGAGTTTCCGATCCCCGGGGCGTCCCTCACTCAAGTATGGCGTGGCCCGCTACTTGTCAGCTCGGAGCCATGTGGATCATTTGTCGTGGAGTTAGGGGGCCGTCCGATTCTTGCCGTGCGAACGAGCCATACGCACAGGGCGGTCGTATTTGCAATGGAGCTGCGCGATGAGACGGGTCGAGTTGTTGCATCGGTGGAGAGAGAGACACTCTCTCTTCAGGGCGCCAACCTTCACTTCCACTGAGCCCACTTAGGGCAATGAAACGGGCTCACCCCTAAACGGCATCGATGCACACAGACTGTAGCCTGTGTAGTATGCTGCCTTTACATCCGGTGCAATGCGCTACGATACTGTGAAAGTATTGGTAAAAACGACAGTTTTTGGTTTGTAACTATTTGATTTTTCGTGCGTGTATAACCAGAAAATTGAATACTTTCACAGTCTCTACGCTTATTGCACCCCACGCGCTAAATGGTAAAACAAAAAAGGAGAAAAGGGGCGGCTATTTTACTAAACATTTCAAACAACCCCAAAAACCTGTCGCAACAAATAACCCGTCAAATAAGCCAGCACTGCGGCGGCACCACCGGTCAGCAACGTGCTGAAGCCAGAAATGATAAATGGCTTAGCGAAGACAAAACTCTTCAGCATGCCAATTGCAAAAAACGCCACGCCTGCGAGCACCGCACTGATCACAAACTGTTGCTGCAACTCGAGTACAGTCATGAAAAACGGGATTAATGGCATTGCGCCCACTACAAGAAATGCCAAAAAAGTCACTGCCGCAGACTGCCATGGATTCGGCCCGGACTTCTGTAATCCATGCTCCTCGGTAAGCATCGTATCTACCCACAACCGTCGGTCTTGGCTAATCGTATTGACAATCGTTTCCAGCGTTTCGCCTTGAAATCCCTTTTGTTGAAATATCTGCCGGATCTCTTCCCGCTCACCTTCAGGAATTTTGTCGATATGTTCTTCTTCTGTGCGCCGCGTCTGATCGATGAATTCACGCTGCGCACGGATCGATTCATAATTGCTGACGGCCATACTAAAACCATCCGCGATCAGATTGGCAAAACCCAACACCAGCGCAATCGATGCCGAAAAACCGGCACCAAAAGCTCCAGATACCACCGCAAACGTCGTAACACAACCGTCGATGCCGCCGAGCACAGCATTTGAAATATGCTGAGACTTGACTGACTGACGCAGACGCTTTTCAATGGCCTCGGGCCGATGCTCTCTGAAAAGATCTTCATGTCTTGCCATCTTCCCGATACCTCAACGCACGGCCACGCGGGCGCAAGCGCCCTCATTAAAAGTCTATCAACATCGCATAACGAATCCAAATAGTCATTCAATACACATCATTTCTTCAAACAAATCTTTTATCTCCCCACTAGCGCATTCCCTAGCAAAGTACTAGGCTAGAAACTCGTCTCGGCGATCATCGTTGTTGATATCAAACAGCAATCACAAGGACTTTTGCTTCTGGGGGAAGGGCATTATGTGTAAAAGAAATATTGGTCTTTGCTGTGCAGCATTACTGGCAAGCGGGTTATCCGCTACGACCATGGCAGCGAATAAATCAGATATGGTGATGATTCCGGCGGGCACTTTTCAGATGGGGAGCGACAAAACTGACGCTACCAAAAACGGCCCGGAATATGGCAACGCCAAACCCTGGTATGTCGATGAACATCCGCTACACGCTGTAGAACTGCCAAGCTTTTATCTGGATCGTTACGAAGTGACCAACGCACAATACCGTGAGTTTGTCGCACGCACGAATCGTAACCCTCCTGCCTATTGGCTCAAAAATGGGTATGTACTGAGCCTGCGCCAAAAAGATTTATCACATGTTGACGATCAACACTTGCGTGCGCTGGCGGCGAAAGTCTTCAAGATCGATGCCGATACCAACAAGCTAGATCACGCCGCGTTACTGAAAGGCATTCAAGAACACATTGAAAGTCATGACCAAGAGCCCGTCACCGAAGTTGCTTGGAATGACGCTCACGATTACTGCCAATGGGCAGGCAAACGTCTGCCGACGGAAGCCGAATGGGAAAAAGGTGCGCGCGGCCAAGGTGCCAACGAGTTTCCGTGGGGTAATGATTGGAAAGCGGGCATCAGCAATAGCGGTGATGAAGCGTGGGACGACGGCGTAGCACCGGTGGGTTCTTACAAAGAAGACAAATCGGCCTATGGCGTAATGGACATGGGCGGCAATGTTTCGGAGTGGGTGGCGGATTGGTATTTACCCTATCCCGGCTCACATGAAACAAGCAACGACTTCGGCGAAAAATTCCGCGTCGTGCGCGGCGGCGCCTGGGGGCGCGAAGGCCACTACTCGCTGCACTTGTTCCAGCGTGCTGCTTATCGGTTTTATTTACAACCAAACAGCACGCTGGATGACGTAGGTTTTCGTTGTGCAAAAAATAGTCATGCAAAAGTAACGGAAGTGACTGAGGAGCATTAACGTATCACTCTCTCGACCAATTCAGACGGCGAAGATACTCAGCTTGGTAGGATGTGGTGAACGCAGTGAACCGCATCGTTCGCGATTGATGCGGTTCGTTCCTCACCGCATCCTACAATAAATGGGGAGGGACGATTCATGAATCGCCCCTATTCTTCTGTTTGTTGTACCGCAAGAAACTCGCGTAACCGCCACACGGCAAACCCGACCGCAGCCATCGCGGCGATGACGACCAGGAAATTACCCACGTAGGCATAAGGTGTCATGCCTTTCATTGGCTGCACGGTACCCTTGACCACCGTAATGGCAAACTGCGCGCCGGTTGCGACTAACGCGCCGGTATGATCGATGATTGCAGTTTTGCCGGTATTGGTCGCGCGCAACATCGGCCGTCCGGTTTCGATCGCGCGCATGCGTGCCATTTGCAAATGCTGATGCGGCGCCCAGGAATCATCGAACCAGGCATCGTTACTGACATTCACCAGCAACGTGGCCTCGGGTAAGGCATCAATGACCTCTTCACCAAAGGCGTCTTCAAAACAAATCGAAATCCCCGCCTTTTGCCCATCCAGCGGCAACGGTTTTGCTGTTTTACCCGCGCTGAAATCGGACATGGGGACTTGCATAAAATCAACCAAACCACCGATCGCCCATTTCAGCGGCAGGTATTCCGTGAAGGGCACCAGATGGCGCTTGGAATAAAACTCGCGCCCCGCGCCCAGACTGATCATGGAGTTGTAATACTGACGTTTGTCATCCAGCTGCAACAACCCGATGAGCATATCGGTACCGTGCGACCTGGCCTCAACTTCAAGATCGTCGATAAAATCCTTGGCCTCGAAATAAAACGCGGGCAATGCAGTCTCGGGCCAGATAATCAAATCACTGTCCCAATTCTGGCGCGTCAATTCGGTATAAAGCTCAACCGTTGGCCGCCGCTGCTCAGGACTCCATTTAACATCTTGCGACACGTTCCCCTGAATCAAGCTGGCATGCAGTGGCGAACCATTCGGTATCGTCCATTGCACTTGATTCAGCGCAAAACCGAGCCCCCAGACCGCCAGCAAACACAGCAGATAGATATAACGATGGATACGATTGACCACGATAGCCACCAGCAGGGCAGCACTCACTGCCACTGCCCATGACACACCATAAACACCCATCACCGGCGCCCAACCCGCGAGCGGCGATTCCACTTGGCTGTAACCCAGACTCAGCCACGGGAATCCGGTCATAAACCAGCCGCGTATCCACTCACCCAACACCCACAACGCAGGCAAGGCGAGCAATAATTTATAACGACTGTAAATTTGTAATTGCCGGGTCGGGAATAACCGCGCCGCGGTGTAACCCACCAGCGCGGGAAACAGCGCCATAATTACAATCAGCAAGGCGGTCAGAAAAATTGAGAGCGGGATATTCACATAACCGTGATTATGGATGCTGATGAAAATCCAGTTGATCCCCGTCCCAAACATGCCGAGGCCAAAGTAAAAACCGCGCCGTGCCGCACGCCGCGGTGGCGACAACATCCATAACAAGAACAGCGCAGCAAGCAGGATGATCGCCATTGGCCACAAACCTGATGGCGCAAAGGCAACAGGCATAAGCACGCCCGCCGCGCCGGCGAACATGTCGCCACGCCAGCCACTGATCTGGTTCCAGGAAAAGGGCTTTGACTCAACCACGGTTAATTAGATTTAGCGTCCTTCGCCTTCAGCCAACGGTTCTACAGGCGATTGCGCCTCGACCGTTAACCGCTTCACTTCCAGTAGATGCAAGCGGCGACTATCTGAACTGAGCACCTTGAAACGCAAGCGCCCCAGACTCACCACCTCGCCACGCTTGGGCAAATGCCCAAAGCTATGCATCACCAGCCCACCGATGGTATCAAATTCTTCATCGCTGTAATTCGTGCCAAAGTATTCGTTAAAATCCTCAATCGAGGTCAATGCCTTCACGGTGCAACGGCCATCATCCAGCTTTTTGATAAAGATATCTTCTTCAATATCGTGCTCGTCGGCAATTTCTCCAACAATCTGCTCGACCACATCTTCGACCGTCACCAATCCGGCAACACCGCCGAATTCATCGACCACGATCGCCATGTGATTGCGATTGGCACGAAAATCCTTGAGCAGCACATTCAGGCGCTTACTCTCCGGCACAAAAACTGCGGGGCGCAACATATCACGCACATTAAACGTCTGACGCCGATCGCCAATGAAATAAGGCACTAAATCCTTGGCCAGCAACAACCCTACGACTTCATCACGATTTTCACCAATTACCGGAAACCGTGAATGCCCAGACTCGGCAATAATCGGCAGCCATTCATCAAGCGAGGAATCTTGCTCTAACACGATCATTTGCGAGCGCGGCACCATGATGTCACGCACTTGCATTTCGGAGACTTGCATAACACCCTCGATCATCAACAGGGCATCGACATCAAGCAGATTGCGCTGCTGCGCATCACGCAACAACTCTACCAGATCCTCTCTGTCCTTAGGTTCGCCCGACAACACTTGACTTAGCCGTTCCAGCCAACTTCGGTGCGCCGGGCTACTACTTGATCGTTCCTCGCTCATATCCTCGTTCCAGAAATTATAGAATTCACGCCGCCGCCACTGCATAAGGATCGGCATAACCCAGGCCTGCCAAAATCTCGACCTCGCGCCGCTCCATCACTTCGGCATCGGCGTCGGAGATATGGTCATAACCCAGTAAATGCAACACCCCATGCACCACCATATGCGCCCAATGCGCCTCGGGTGTTTTTCCCTGCGCACGCGCTTCTTCCAATACCACGGCGGCACAAATCACCACATCGCCAAGCAGCGGCAGATCAACGCCGGGCGGCGCCTCGAAGGGAAATGAAAGTACGTTCGTGGCACTGTCCTTGTGGCGATAGTCGCGATTCAATTCGCGTATTTCTTTGGCATCGACGATGCGAATTGTCAATTCGGCATCATCCCGTTCTTTGTTTACTACTGCCTCAACCCAAGCGCGGATCTGCTCCAAACCGGGAGGCTCGGCATCGCCGTCTTCAACGGCGTACTGGACATCCAACTCGACACTCATTGCTGCTTACCCAACGGCTGCGGCAGCGACACCTGATGTTCTTGCTGCTCATGACGCTCATAGGCGGTCACAATCTGCTGCACCAACGGATGCCGCACCACATCCCCGGCTTTAAAGAAGGTAAAGCTGAGCCCTTCGACATCCCGCAGCACATTAATCACCTGTCGTAATCCTGATTCGCGTCCGCGCGGCAAATCCACCTGCGTGACATCGCCCGTCACTACGGCGATGGAATTAAAACCAAGCCGCGTCAGGAACATCTTCATTTGCTCAGGCGTGGTGTTTTGCGCCTCATCGAGGATCACAAACGCATCATTGAGCGTGCGGCCTCGCATATAGGCCAACGGCGCAATTTCGATCACTTGCCGTTCCAGCAATTTAACGACGCGATCAACGCCCAGCATCTCATATAAAGCATCATAAAGCGGTCGCAGGTAGGGATCGATTTTTTGCGCCAGATCGCCAGGCAAAAATCCCAGCCGTTCGCCCGCCTCGACCGCAGGGCGCGTCAGGATCAATCGTTGCACACGATCCGTCTCCAGCGCCTCAACGGCACTCGCCACTGCGAGATAAGTTTTACCAGTGCCAGCAGGACCAATGCCAAAATTGATATCGTGGTTACGAATATTGCGCAGATAACGTTCTTGATTACCGTTACGGCCACGAATCAGCATCCGCCGGGTGCGAATCGCGGGCAAAGCTTCATCAGCCGTTTTTTGCACACCCTCCACTGGCACCGACTGCCGCTGCAAAGCGAGATGAATACTCTCGGGCGTTACATCTTCACTCGCCGTTGCCGTATAGAGCTGCCTGATGATTTGCTCGGCGACCCTGACCGGCTGCCGATCGTCACCGATCACGCGAAACATATTGCCACGGTTAGTGATCTCGACACCGAGCCGCAGCTCCAGCTGGCGCAGGTGTTGGTCAAACTGCCCACACAGCTTTGCCAAACGCTGGTTGTCGGCAGGCTCAAGCACGAAATCGGCTGTTTTTGATTGGCTATTCAAGAAGTTAGATGACTATCAAGGACGATTCATGATACGGGAATGGGCTACAAGACACATATCAACAGCACGCACATGCTGAACAAGTCTTTGTATTTTCTTTATTTTTAACCAATTCACCACGTAAGGAGTTGGGCATGGCCTCAGTAATCAAAAGATCAACGAACGTACCTATAATATCGGCCTCGGCGCTGAAATTTACAACCCTGTTGTTTTCGGTGCGACCGGCCAGCTGATGGGCATCCTTGGTCGAAGTCCGCTCAACCAATACCCGCTGCACGGTACCGATCATCGCCTGACCGATCTCCGTCGCAATTTCGTTGAGGCGCGCCTGCAGGCGGGCCAAACGTTGCTGCTTGATCTCAAGCGGCACATCGTCGGGATAACCAGCCGCCGGGGTGCCTGGGCGCGGGCTGTAGATAAAACTGAACGAGCGATCAAACCGCAGTTCATCCACTAGGCGCAGGGTAGCCTCGAAATCGGCATCCGTTTCCCCAGGGAAACCGACAATGAAATCCGATGACAGACACAGATCCGGCCGCGCCTGACGCATGCGGCGAATGATCGACTTATATTCCAAGACGGTGTGATTGCGCTTCATCATGGCGAGCACCCGATCCGAGCCGCTCTGCACCGGCAGATGCAAATGCCCCACCAACTTCGGCTCAGTCGCATGCACCTTGATCAAACTTTCCGACATCTCCAGCGGATGCGAAGTGGTATAGCGAATACGTTCGATGCCTTCGATGGCGGCGATGTATTGAATCAATAACGCCAGATCAGCGATATCACCATCATGCATCGCACCACGATAGGCATTTACATTTTGTCCCAGCAATGTCACTTCGCGCACGCCTTGCGCAGCGAGTTGCGAAACTTCCGCGATCACATCGTCAAACGGGCGACTGACTTCTTCACCACGGGTATAAGGCACGACACAGAAAGTGCAGTACTTGCTGCAGCCTTCCATGATTGAAACTAACGCCGCTGGCCCTTCGGCACGCGGCTCGGGCAGTCGATCAAATTTCTCAATCTCGGGGAACGAAATATCGACCACACTCTTGTGCGTGACCTGCGCGGTGTTGATCAACTCCGGCAACCGGTGCAGGGTTTGTGGGCCAAACACAACATCAACATGCGGCGCACGAGCGCGAATCGCCTCACCTTCCTGGCTGGCGACGCAACCGCCAACACCAATCACAAGGCCGGGACGGGTTTGTTTCCACGCTTTCCATTGGCCGAGCAGGGAGAAAACCTTCTCCTGCGCCTTCTCGCGCACGGAACAGGTATTGAGCAACAACACATCGGCCTCTTCAGCGACGTCGGTGAGTTCAAGCCCATGGGATTCACGCAGCACGTCCACCATCTTGGCGGAATCGTACTCGTTCATCTGGCAACCAAAGGTCTTGATATAAAGTTTGCGGGCCATTCAATTAAATAGCGTTAAAACGGACCGCGTAGGATACCTGTTTTCGCTCAAAAACGCCAGGAAGACACAGTAAATGTAGGGGTACGGCGCGGCGCGCCCCTACATGCATCTATTGCCCCAAGGTACTGGTACGCGGAGTAGCCGTTATCTTATGGATGGAGATATCCGCACCCTGGTATTCCTCCTCCTGACTCAGCCGTAGACCAACAGTCTGTTTCAGCACGCCATAAACGACAAACCCACCGCCGAGGGCGATCAGCACACCCAAACCCGTACCAATCACTTGCGCCACGAAGCTGATGCCGCCGATACCACCAAAAATTTGCTGACCGAAAATCCCAGCGGCCACGCCACCCCAGACGCCGCATAAGCCATGCAAGGGCCAGACGCCGAGCACGTCATCGATCCGCCAGCGGTTTTGGGTCATGGTAAAGGTCCAAACAAACAGAGCTCCAGCCACCACACCGGTAAACAATGCCCCAATAGGGTGCATGACGTCAGAACCGGCACAGACGGCGACCAGCCCCGCCAATGGGCCGTTATGTACGAAGCCCGGGTCGTTGCGCCCCGCCACTAGTGCCGCCAGCACGCCGCCGACCATTGCCATCAAGGAATTCAGGGCCACCAGGCCACTAACCCCGGCGACGGATTGTGCCGACATTACATTAAATCCAAACCAACCGACGGTCAGTATCCAGGCACCTAGCGATAAGAAGGGAATGCTCGACGGCGGATGGGCAGCCTTGATCGAGCCGTCTTTGCCGTAACGGCCATGGCGTGCACCGAGCAGAATCACGGCAACCAAGGCAATCCAGCCACCAACGGCATGCACCACCACGGAACCGGCGAAATCATGGAATTTGGCGCCAAAACTGGCCTCCAACCAACCTTGGATCCCGAAATTTCCGTTCCAGGCGATGCCTTCGAAGATGGGGTAGACAAATCCCACCAAGGCAAACGTGGCCGCCAATTGCGGATTGAATTTGGACCGCTCGGCGATCCCGCCGGAAACAATGGCCGGAATCGCAGCGGCAAAAGTCAGCAAAAAGAAAAACTTGACCAAATCGTAGCCGTTTTTCTGGGCCAGCACAGCAGCGCCATCAAAGAAAGAAACACCATAGGCGATGCCATAACCGATGAAAAAATAGGCAATGGTCGAAACAGAGAAATCACAGATAATTTTGACCAGGGCATTAACCTGATTCTTTTCACGTACCGTGCCCACCTCAAGAAAAGCGAACCCGGCGTGCATGGACAACACCATGACCGCCCCCATCAATAGAAAGACGACGTCGCTACCCGCTTGCAAGGCTTCCATGACCACTCCCCTGATTAAATGCAAAGATTTGGAGCAAGACTTTGCAAAAGCCGCACCAACTTGGGGAGGCTTTATTGTTTCAATAAGTTAGGCGTGAGATGGAAGAATTAAAAACGCCAGAATGCACAACTATGGTGCATTCTGGCAGAGGTATGCTTGATCGGAGTGCAACAAACAAATACGCATAATTTACAGCTTGTTGAAAAATATGATCGGGGATGCAGCGTAAAGAGTGGTTGCCGAGTAGGGACAAGCATTTTGCGCCCGCGTCCACAACGCCGCTCTGCGCCCTCAGCGCCTTCAGCGCGTTTTACAGCGGGTTCCCTAGGTGAGGATGCGTGATTGCAGAAACCTATAGGCATGCCCCTCATAATCCGAGAACAAGACTCCCACTCCGCCATGCGCGGCATGAACCACACGGGCGGGAATACGTACTGAGTCCGGTTGCTCCTGATAGTCTTCGTTAAAATAAAGCTCAACCCTGGATCGGGCTGGGATCATGGCTTCACCCGTGTCAATATAGGCACCGTCGTAACTGAGATCCATCGCTTTGCATCGCACCAAACCAAGTCCGGCATAGTACAACACCACATCCATCGCAACCGGTTTCCGCTGACACCAACGACGCTCCATAGTGCTCTCCTTTCTGCAATTGTCGAGCCGAGCTCTCAACTACTGATTTATTAACTATAGATCACATTGCCCTAAGCTCAAGGGGGAGAGCATCCCGCCGTTACGTTTCGCCCATGCAGGCCGATAACCTGCAAGGAAACAATCGGTTAAGGATTGACTAGGAATGGCAATCAAAAGCCTAGGGGATAAATTACTGGCCATCGGACTGGGATTGGGGCTGACCCTGGTTTTTGCCTGGGCCGAATTCAGCGACATCCCTGTACTTAAATCTCTAAAACAGCGCATTGAATTTATTGCCTATGACCTGCGCCTCAATGCCACATTGCCGCGCCAGGAAATCGATCGGCGAATTGTCATTATCGATGTCGACGAAAAAAGCTTGTCCAAAGAAGGTCGCTGGCCATGGCCGCGCGACAAAATCGCCACACTTACTGAAAAATTATACGACGCGGGCACCGTAGTCATCGGCTACGATATTTTCTTTTCCGAACCTGAGCGTAATCCTGCGACGGAAATTATTTCGCGATTAAAAACCACCACGCCACAACCTTCACGCCTGATCGGCACTCTGCAACAGCTGGCACCCGCATTCGACAACGACCAGCGGTTAACTGAGACGCTCACCGGACGTGATCTCACGCTCGGCTATTTATTTCATGAGGAAAAAACCACGCCCACAGGCGAACTTCCAGCACCATTGCTCAAACTCACGCCAGCACAAGCAGCGCGTTCCGGCATCAAGGAAATGCCCAACTACACAATCAACTTGCCCATGTTTCAAAACGCTGCCGCCTCCAGCGGTTTTGTCACTACCTGGCCTGATACCGACGGCATCATTCGCCGCACACCGATGATTATCCAGTATGGCAATAATATTTACGGCTCACTGTCGCTCACTGTCGCCAAACAATATTTGTTCTTAGAAGATGTAAAAATCGACACCGCCACCATTGGTGATATCGATGCCGTTGAAAAGATTATCCTCGGTGGCACCACCATTAACACCGATGGCATGGGATTTGCGCTCATCCCCTATCACGGGCCTGCGGGCAGCTTCCCATACATTTCTGCCGCTGATGTACTCAACAACAACTTTGATCCCGCCATGCTTGAGGGTGCGATCGTACTCATCGGCTCAACCGCCGTGGGCATCGCGGACCTGGTGGCCACACCCGTAGAAAATATTTATCCCGGCGTCGAGATTCACGCCACCATGATCAAGGCAATCCTCGACAATCACTTCCCCACTGAACCTTCCTGGGCCGATGGCGCAAACTTGAGCGCGACACTTATCGTCGGCATTATACTGACCTTGTTATTACCATTACTCAGCCCCGTCTGGCTGTTAATCATTAGCTCCGGCATCGCCAGCGGGATTGTCTGGTTCAACTTCTGGTTATGGCAAGAGAAAGGGCTGGCACTGGCATTGGCTTGGCCATTACTGCTGATACTTGCGCTCGCGGCACTGAGCATGACTTATGGCTTTATCCGCGAGAACCGCAAACGCGTGCAACTAAAAAATGTTTTTGGCCAATATGTACCACCACAACTCGTGGAAACGATGAGCCAAAATCCAGAGGCTTATAGTTTCGAAGGTGAGAGCCGCGAGATGACTGTGCTATTCGCGGATATACGTGGCTTTACCACCCTATCTGAATCACTCTCACCAAATGATTTGCGAAAATTACTGAATCGTTATTTTACTGCAATGACGGAGATCATTTTCAAACATCAGGGCACGATCGACAAATATGTCGGCGACATGATCATGGCCTTTTGGGGTGCTCCGGTAAATGATTCTGACCATGCCAAACATGCCATTGAGGCCGCACTGGAAATGCTAGCCAAGACCGATGAGCTTAAGCCGCAACTGCTGGCTGATGGTTTTCCCGAGATCAACATCGGCATCGGCCTTAATACCGGCATGATGAATGTCGGCGACATGGGTTCCAGTTATCGTCGCGCCTACACCGTATTGGGTGACAATGTGAACCTCGCCTCGCGCTTGGAAGGCCTAACCAAATATTATGGCGCGGGATTGGTTGTAGGTGAGCGCACTCGCGAGACCGCAGACAACTTCGTTTTCCGCCAGCTGGATCAGGTCAAAGTGAAAGGCAAGACTTCAGGCGTGAAGGTGTTTCAACCGATTTGCTCGCAACAAGCGGCCAGTATTGAATTGATTTCAGAATTACAGCACTATAATGAAGCACTCTCTGCCTATTATCAACGCAATTGGGAACAGGCACAAAACCTGTTCGGCGAGCTTCACCAGTCACACCCGCAAATTCATCTCTATGAACTCTATCTGGAACGTATCGAACATCTTAAAAAGCGAAACCCCGGCCCGGAATGGGACGGGGTTTACGAGCGCCGCGAAAAGTAGCGGCTGATCATTGCACCAGGAACACGCCCTGTACAACTTGCGCTGCGGGCGCTCCTCCCGATGCCGCTGGAACTGCGAAATTAAAGTTACCGCCAATCATCTGCGCAGCTGGTCCGGTAAAGACAGCATTGATATTGCCAGAAGCATTACCACCGGTAGCGACAGCTCCGTAAGCATAGGAAACTGTGGGCGCATTAATTACCAGTGCTGAGCCTTGAATATTGCCGGTAAATGCTGCGTCCCAATTAGCTGCCGTACCATACGTCGCTGCGTTGTCACTAAAATTAATCGCCCCACTGGTAAGGCTACCGGTATTAAAGTTAACTGTAGCGCTAAAGGCAAAGCTGGCCGTATTAATAGCGCCTCCGGTACCACCACCTAATATCGTCACTGGCGTGGAATAAGTAAACGATCCCGTCTTGGCAGCAATTACCGCCGGATCGGTCGGCGTCAATTGCATCCAATATAACGGCTCAGCCATCGTTGTTTGCGTTGCGGCGTTAGCCGGATCTGTCTGCACCACCCAACCAGAGCTCCATGCTCCCCAATTGACAGGATGCGTGGGAAAGGTTGTATTCGGTGTTGTGGCAACGAGATCCGTAGCCGATCCTTTGCGAATGACATCTGTGTATTTTGCCTCCAAAAAGCCCATGCCGCCTGGCTTCGCCCAACCGGCCATCGTACCCATTACGGGCGCCGCAGTCGATGTCAAATCCGTGGAGCGTGCAAGCACTGAACTATTCGGCCTCGAGATTAAGGAGAACGAATTCATTGTCAGCGCTTCGGACGAGGCTATACGAAAATCACGCTCGGTAACAAACTGACCTTGCACATAGGCTGCGGGATTACTGACCAGCTCAAATTCAAAGGCGCCTGCAAGGGCATCAGGCGCGGCGCCAACAAAGAACAGGTCCACGCGCCCGGTAACTGCCTGTTTCGTGCCTTGAGCACCTGTGTAGACACCATCAAGCGCAGTCACATCGAGCGACACACCACTCAGGACGCCTGTATATTTCACTTGCCAATCACCGGCAAGCCCCAAGTCAAGAACATGGGTATAACCACGAAACGAAGCTGTATTAAAATCCACCAACACATGCGTATCAATTTGCGCGAGCCCACCCGAGCCTGTTCCATAATTTGCCAACATCGTGGTGTAACTGGTGCCTCCGATCATATTCGCCAACACCGCTTTATCTGTCGGTAACACCGTCATCCACATCACCGGGGCTGCTTGATTAGTGACGATATTCGGGTTCGTCTTATCCGTCTGCAACAATACCGGTGCTGCCGCGGTCGCATCCCAGGTACCCCAAGTCACCGCGTATTTTGTTGGTGTTCCAACACGCGTGACCAGCAATGTAGCCGAACCTTGGCGCACCACCCATGTTGGATCTGAGGTAAAAAATCCAGGATCAGTCAAGACAAGATCGACTTTCGTCAATATTTGATTTGCTAATGCGCTATTCGAGGCCAATCCTCGATATTGCTGTACTCCTGTTTGCGTATTCAGAAACCCGAAGACAGCAATCCGATCAAGACTTGCCTTTTCTGTATTTGTTAAACGAGTATCGGTGGAAGCCGTGATTTGTGCTGACGACTGAAGTTGCTGTGTCTGATTTGTCGTAGGTGCATTGAATGCCCCATCAGCCAATACTGATAAGCTGCTATTACTCGCAGCCACATCTAACGTCAGTGTAGATGGATCACCAAGCAATTGATCTGACATCGCTTGTAATGTATTATTACTAACTACGGGATCACTACCAGAATTTAGTTCAGGCGCATTACCCAACACCGTTGGCGGCACCAACATTCCTTGCGCCATGTGACCTGCATCCGGCACCACTGCGAAATTGTAATCGGCGCCCACTCCCAACTTCATCGCTCCGGCCTTATTTTTCACCACTATCGTACCTTGCCAGGCAGCAACATTCAGACCACCGCTCATCACTGCTTCGTAGGTCGTACCACGGACACCGATACTCGCAACCGAACTCTTCATTTGATAGTTTTCAGGATTCTTTTTGCCGATCTTGCCAGTGATGGTTCGAAATCCGCCGTTGATCAGCGTAAAAATATTTTTATCTTCGCCCTTGGCAGGCTCCTCGAAGCGAAATTCATCAATCCTGATTTCTGTTTCTGGCCGCAATGCGATTAGTGAACCATCACGAAACCTAACCTGCGCTTTGGAATCAGCACTCGTCCGCAGTATTTCACCAGGATAAAACGGTGATTTACGCCCAAGCTTGCGCTGCACCTGATTGGGCTGTACAGCATGGAACTCGCCTGAGGCCATCAGCACATAGCCTGCAGGCTCCGGCGCGGCCATAACCAGGGTTGGCGTCAACGACCACAAGGCCATGACCGCGACAAGCACGATCATCCCTATGAATCTATCTGATCGCAACGGCATGGATTGAGACATCGTATTCATTGCCATAACCTCCTCTGACCACAGGGGCAGGATTACACGGCCAACCACTCATGCCCTCTAATTAGTTATCGACATTTAAGCCCAGGTTACTCAGTGTTGAGTCGTCAGACTGTGACCAGCGTCTCAGCCCGGCCACTCCAGAAATCAATAAAAATATAATATAATCAATTACTTATGTTATAAATTACACATGTATTCAACAAATTGATTGGAGTGTGACCTTCATCACATATATGAACTTGTTTTACACAGCAGTTGTAACAACCTCCAAGCGAATCAGTTATCCACGCTGGCAACCATTGAGCGCCAGTCTTACTGCTAGAAACTATATTTCACACTGACATAACTCTGATTCCGGTAATAGGTATATAAATCGATGCTTGACTTGTTATTTGCAGCTTCTACATTGAAGGTAATTTGCCAATCTGGCTGCAATGACCACGCCCAGCTCAAAGTAACCAGGGAAAAGTTATCGTCTCTTACTTTGCCAAAGATGGGTTGAATCGCCGCGTATTTAGATTCTTGCCGCAACCAGGAAAGCTCAAATTGATGCGCCCCTTGCTTCCATTGGGTACCTACGCGAACACCGTTGTAATCGCGCCCCAAATGTTGAAGCTGCGCATCCTCTGTCGCCACATAAGCGCTTAATGCCAACATGACAGGAACTTGTTTAAAGCGATACCCCCAACCGCCACCGCCCAGCGTGAGATCAGCATCGCTGGTAGGTTGATCCGGGTACTTCATCTTCCCTCGCTGGGCAAAGACACCAAATTGATAGCCGCTCTGCCAGACGCGGCTCCACTCCAATCCCAACGAATAATTTTCGCGATACGTTTTTCGATCCAGCATTAGGGTTTGCCATTGCAATGGGATACGCAAACTGCCCTTCCATGCCGCCCAACCGCCCCCCATTCTCAATCCCAGCTCATTGGTATCGAAAACCGAAAAATCACTATTGTGGCGAGCCTTGAGCGTCATCCCCGTAAACAAAGCCAACTCCTTATGCATCAGACGTGCATAATCCAGATCAAGTTGCGCCTCAATAAAATCATCACTGGTCTCGCGAGAGGTATCGCTAAGCGGCAGTGTAATTCCAACCGGCAAGGTCACTGTCCGGATTTGAGTAGCGCTGTTGATATTGGAATCCATGCCGGCACGTACCTGGACTGATTTGGTAAAACTGTGAGTACGTGCTTCTTGATTACGATTCAGAAGATCAAAAAATTTCTGGATATTGGCTTTCACTTGAGGCGGCGGGTCTGAGGCAAGCACTGTTTCAAACAGTGCCTTGGCCTGTTCGTAATTACCAAGTAGAAAATGCGCCCGCGCCAGCTCCAGTCGCAAGCGTTGATTCCATGGCTGCATCTCCAATGCCCGTTCGAAGGCAAACACCGCCTCCTGCGGCCTGCCATTTTCCAGCGCCGCCAAACCAAACCAGAAATCAAATTGGGGGTCACCGGCCCGTTCCGGCAGCTGCTGTTGCCCCAGCTCATAGGCCTTGGCATTCTCAGCATTGTTTAATAGGGTATCGATATCCTGTGCCAAAGCCGAGTGAAACCCTCCCAAAAGGATCCCTAGCACCAGACATCTGCTTACTTTGCCAAGCATCGCTGTTGATCTTTATTTCCAGATATCCACTTAGTTTTATATCGGCGGCTAATGCCTTCTCTATATGGCGTCGATAAACCAATTATTGGGAAGCAAAATACCGAAATAACATATGGATATATATTCACTACTAGACTCAGTACCTACCACCCTGAGCGGAAAGGCCATCAATTACTTGATGGATTTTGGCCAAAAACAGAGCTTTAATACTGGCGATGTGATTTTTCGTGAGGGCGACCCCAGCCTGAAGGTGTTTATCATCCTCGATGGGGAGGCCACCGTGATCAAGGGCGACTCGTTCGGCAACAGCAATATCATTGCACAGGCTGAAAAGGGGGCCATCTTCGGCGAAATGGGCATTTTTCTCGATCTGCGCCGCTCTGGAACTGTGGTCGCTAAAACAGCGTTATCGGTGCTCTGCCTCAAAAACGAGGATTTTCTCAGTGCCCTGCAACACTTTCCCGATTTATCACTACGCTTGTTCAAATCCCTGTCGATAAAGCTCGACCGGGCTAATAGCCGCCTGGCCAATCTCATGAACGCCATGTGCATGGTACAGGTAGGCACCTTCATCCTGGAATCACAAAAGAATCAGAACGACCCTATTTGCATGTGCAATTTCGAAGCCCTCAGCGCTGAAACGGAACTAAAACGGCGCGATATCGTAAATGCCCTCATCAATTACAATCGACTTAATATTGTCACCGATTTACAATTTAAAGATGACGCCAAGGCCCATCTGAAAATCAATCGCAAAAAACTTTCCAATTACCTGAAGCGTGTCTCGCTCAATCCGAGCAAGACCTAGACTGCAACTTCAAGTAAAATTTAATCTCGGATACCAGTTAGCGATTCCCGACCTATGTTTGAAGTCATGGTAAAAATGGCCGCCCTGATCGCCTGCGGTATCGGTTGGCGCATTATCAAGCCCTTCCAATTAGAGGCCGACCATGTCAGACAAGTGCTGACCAGCTTGGTGTATGGCCTGCTATTACCCGCCTTGGCAATCCAAGTCCTGTGGCAAGCCCCATTGGGACTCGATACGCTTCGTCTTTCACTGAGTGCCGCACTAGGTGTGTTGGGTGCGCTGCTCCTGGCCTTTATTGCCTTTCGTATTGGAAAAACTTCAGCTGCCAATGCGGGTGCAATGATTCTCGCCGCCAGCTTTCCCAATGCCACTTATCTCGGCCTTCCTGTACTTGAACATTTTCTAGGCCCCGAGGGCCGTAGTATCGCGATTCAATATGACCTCTTTGCCTGCACACCTCTCTTGCTCACACTGGGTATCATCATCGCGCAGCGGTATGGCAACACCGACACTCAATTTCATCCGCTACGGTCTATGCTCACAGTCCCGCCGCTATGGGGCGCCGTGCTGGGTGTGACACTCAACCTCAGCCAAACACCGATGCCCGCGTGGATTGCCGAGTGGCTACAAATGCTGGGCGGCGCTGTTGTGCCGCTGATGCTTTTTGCACTAGGATTAAGCTTGCGATGGTCCAGCTGGCAATCCGCTTATCTTGTTATTCTGCCGCCAGTGATTGTGATTCAATTATTCGCCATGCCGCTGATTGTCGCCGTGTTTGGGGCCTGGCTTGAACTACCTCAACCATTACTTACCGGCGCCATTATCGAAGCCGCGATGCCCAGCATGGTATTGGGACTTGTTATTTGCGATCGTTTTAAATTAAACACCGAGCTTTATGCCATGGTGGTCACGATTACGACGGCATTGAGCATGTTCACCATTCCTTTGTGGTTTGGCTGGGCGAGCGCCTTTTAGCTGATGCGCACCACGAACTTTCGCATCACCACCCTAGCTGCTTCGCTATTGTTTTGTCTCTCTGCCAATGCCGAAGAAAGAGGCCTTGATTTCGCCGTGATCTTCAGCCACCAGGCGACACCATTACTAACCAATAATCAACCCATCGAATTACGCTACGACAGCGCCGCCATTCGCATCGCCGAAATAAGTTCACTGCCAGTGCGCCTCGACATCAGCGGTGGCCCCCTTGGCGCCAGGTTGCGTCCCGACACTGCCAATCGCGGCGAACTCAGCGGTCACTTCTTCAGCCTGACACTCAGCTCATCATTTCCCATCGTTGGCCCACTAGTCGCGGGCGCCAGCATGGGATATTCCTATCACACTGCGGATAGCGAAAATTCAACGGCAAAATTTGATTTAAACTGGCGCCAAACCGAGGCCCGCCTCATGCTGGGCATGAGGCTTCGCGACACCCTGCAGTTATACGGTTGTGGACGGCGCATCAACATCGATGGCGAAGAGTTGATACAAACTGCTACGGCACAATCCACTGATTTATCTGAACAATATCCTAATGGCGCATGTCTTGGACTACAACTGGAAACCGGTGATGGCGGTTATGTAAACATTGAATGGCTGAACCACAACAGCGACGGCCTGTATCTTAGTTTTGGCCGCCGCTATCGTGATTAAATCGATTTAGAACTTCATCCCGAGCTTTAGCGAATTAGACGTCACTCCACCCACACTATCATGCTCAATAGCAAGCTGAATAACTCCCGGATTTAACGTCAAGCCCACAAAATAGCGGTTATCGGAAAAGGTTTCTTTCTTCAAGGCAGCCGCCGCACCTTTAGGCGTACTTTCTGACCATTGGCGACCGATACCCGCATATGGCGTAATAAACACAAAGCCTTTCGAAATTTTAGCTTCAATGCCCCGCGTCGCCAACTCCAGATCTTTATCAATAAACAAGCGGGAATAGGTCAGGCCAACTCCGACCGAAGGCTTTATCACCCCGCCATCGATTACTTCATAACTGACTTCAGCACCCCATGACTCAATATTGGTGCTCGGCACTGAAAAATAGTGGGCCCCCACATCAATCCCAAACGGTAAACCCTTACGAACGTAGAGCTTGGGCACATACAGTACCGTGGGTACGTCACTGCTATTGCTCATCGCCGCCGTCCAGGCACTGCTGTGCTCAACTTTGGTAGCGGTCACCGCCATACCAACATCGAAGCCAACCACCCCCAATCCTGCAGCGGCAGATACTGATTTATAACTGCTGGCCGCCGCCAAGTCTAACGATAAGTCTTTGAATTGTGTTTGAGTTAACGCCGATACCCGATCGATACCCGCTCCTTGCGCCATTACCGACCAACCACAAAATAATAAAACAATACTAATGTGCTTCTTCATCACCACCCTCCCAAAAACCATAGCCGATCCCGACATGATCATATATTCTTACTCAGTTCGCAAAGCCTCCTTTTCTCGATACCTTACGAGGTGCCGCCATGAAATATTTCAATGACAACTCTTATGCTATTGGTAATACACCGCTGGTCCGCATCAACAAAATTCTGGGCGACAGCCGCGCCTTGGTTTTGGCCAAGATCGAAGGCCGCAACCCTGCCTATTCGGTTAAATGCCGTATCGGCTCCGCGATGGTTTGGGACGCCGAGGAACGCGGCGCATTGAAACCGGGAATGGAAATCATTGAGCCTACCAGCGGCAATACCGGTATCGCGTTGGCCTTTGTGGCTGCCGCACGCGGTTATAAAGTCACATTCACCATGCCGGAAACCATGAGCATTGAACGCCGCAAAGTGATGAAGGCGCTCGGCGCCAATCTGGTACTCACCGAAGGCGCCAAAGGCATGCCTGGCGCCATCGCCAAGGCCGAAGAATTGGTCGCGCAAAATCCCAGCCACTATTTCATGCCCCAACAATTCAACAATCCAGCGAATCCGGCGATTCATGAAAAAACCACTGGCCCCGAGATTTGGGACGCTACTGAAGGCAAGATCGATGTCTTGGTGGCAGGTGTTGGCACCGGCGGCACCATCACCGGTATTTCACGATATATCAAGAAGACGCGCGGCAAAAAAATCCTCTCGGTAGCCGTTGAACCTGAGGCCAGCCCGGTCATCACCCAAACCATAGCCGGTGAACCGGTAAAACCCTCGCCACATAAGATACAAGGTATCGGCGCGGGCTTTGTACCCAAGAATCTTGACCTGGAAATGATCGATCGCGTCGAGCGCGTCAGTAATGATGACGCGATTGAATATGCGCGGCGTTTGTCATTGGAAGAAGGCATCCTCAGCGGAATTTCTTGCGGCGCGGCGGTCGCTGCCGCACAACGACTGGCCAGCGACCCAGCCTTTGCCGGCAAGACCATTGTTGTCATCCTTCCGGACTCTGGCGAGCGTTATTTATCTTCAATACTTTTCGAAAACATTATTGCTTGAAAACTGAAACAAAAAACGGGCCACATGGCCCGTTTTTTTATGACTATTATTTCAGTCTCAGCGATTTAATCAAAAAAATCCTAGCGGGCTTTACGCACCAACGGCTGAATTAAAGCCCAGGATTCGGCAAACATCACCCCTGCCTCCTCTGCAATTTCTGGCAAGACACTCTCATCCAGCCCCGTCAATTCCCAGGCCTTGGGATTAAATTCAGGAATGACCTCATAATCCATTGGCAGTTCCGCACGATTGGAAATCACATTGGCGATATGCACGATTGCCGCATCCAGTTTGGCATCAACTGCCTTCTCGATATCGTGATGACAGGCAACGGTTTCGATCAACACCGATGGCAAATTCCAGTGCCTTAACAACTCGGCCCCCACATCGGCATGATCGCATCCCAACACTTCACGCTCAGCCAGATAAACCGGCTCCGAACCGGTATTCGAGCGATACAGCACTACACGCTCCAGCTCTGGTACCCGATTCAAAATCACCAACATCCCTACATCATGCAACACCCCGGCGACAAACAAGCGCTCGCTATGCAGCACATGACATTTGGTAGCAATCAGCCTGGATACCACACCGCAATAAACACTATGGCGCCAGAAACTGGCCATATTGGTCAGTTCAATAGGAATCTGATTAAAAGTACGGATCGCCGACAATGCCAGCACAAGATAACGCAACTCGCGCTCACCAATAACCGTAATCGCCCGGGAGACGGTACTAATCTTGGATGGGAAATTGAAGAAGGAACTATTGGCGATACGCAACAACTGAGCGGTCAATGCCGTATCGCGGCTAATGACCTTTCCGACATCGGCCGCCGAACAGCGCGGATCATCCACCATTTCATTGACCCGGACACATACCTCTGGCAACGATGCCAACTTGGCTATCCCTTTGACCAACTCATGGGGAGCTATCGGCATGACTCTGTTCTCCTCGCTACCAGTATGATTCATTTCGGCGCCATTCCACTCAATTAAAGCCGTTGTTGTTTCGGTCGATGATTCTGAGTACAACGGTCATTCGTCGGATCGAGCCCTTTTATTATTTATCGTCCCCCCAATCGAATGATTGAGCCACCCATTGTTAATTTTTATTTAACTTACGGATCAATAAGTTAAACCACACCATGGCCGCGATAAAAAACCGAAATCGGACCAAAATTTCAAAGTCCGGGACTGACAACCCCGGAGCCCAATCATTATTGCGATTATTTATTGCCCAACTCGTTGACGCACAACAGGAAAACGATCAGGCCATCAGCCGCGTCGGTGAGCTATTGGAAATATTGGCAACAGGAACTCGGGAATCCATCAAGCAGAACAATCAGCAACAACTCAATGAGATCGTGAATTTTCTACAAGCACATGACAAATTGAACCAACGCCTGGAACATATTCGCAACGGCATGGAGGCATTGGCGCAACAATTAAATCAATGCTCAACAGCTAAATGGACTAGGTTGGCAAATCAACTGCCGTCTAGTTACACCCTGGAAGCCGAACACAGAATTTATCGCCAGATGTTTGGCATTGAAAAGAAAGAATCATCAACCCCGATAGATCCGGACGACAACATCGAGTTATTTTGAATCGTAGGGGCGATTCATGAATCGTCCCTACCCCGCAACGGGGGTTACTTTCTTCGCTGCCGCTTTGGCGCGTTCTCTTGCCAGAGTAGTATCACCGGCCCACGCCAGTGCCACACCCATCCGCCGCGTTGAAAATGCCTCGGGCTTGCCAAACAAGCGTAACTCGGTTTGAGGAACTTGCAACGCCTGTGCAATGCCTTCATAAGCGATACCCGCCTTATCCATACCACCATAAATCACGGCACTGGCGCCGGGACTACGCATCTGAGTATCCACCGGTAACCCAAGAATTGCCCGCGCATGAAGCTCAAATTCATTTTGCTGCTGTGTAATCATCGTCACCATACCGGTATCATGCGGTCGAGGACTCACTTCACTAAACCAGACCTGATCGCCTTTCACGAACAATTCAACACCAAAAATTCCGCGACCACCCAGGTTCCCAGTCACTGCTGCCGCAATTTGCTGTGACCGCTCTAGTGCTTTTGGCGACATGGCCTGCGGCTGCCAGCTTTCGACATAATCGCCATTGACCTGCACATGACCAATCGGATCGCAAAAATAGGTTTCAACTTCACCGCGTTCATTTTTGGCGCGCACGGCGAGCAAGGTAATCTCAAAATCAAAATCGATAAAACTTTCGACGATCACACGCCCACCCTTGACCCGGCCCGCGCTCATGGCGTAATCCCAGGCCTTTGCGACATCCTCAGATGCGCGCACCATTGACTGACCCTTGCCAGAAGAAGACATTACCGGCTTGATCAAGCACGGATAACCAATCCCGCCATCGATGGCCATTTTCAATTGATTTAAACTGTCGGCAAAGGCGTAATGCGAAGTCGGCAACTCCAATGTTTCGGCTGCCAAACGGCGAATGCCTTCACGATTCATCGTCAACCGCGTCGCCCGCGCTGTCGGTACCACTTCCGCCAAACCATCCCGCTCAATCTCGGCCAGCATATTCGTCGCAATGGCTTCGATTTCCGGCACGATCAAATGTGGCCGCTCTTGCTCGACCAAGCGCCGCAAGGCCGCCCCATCGGTCATATCAATGACATGTGCACGATGCGCCACCTGGTGTCCTGGCGCATTGGGGTAACGATCAACTGCAATAACTTCAATTCCCAAACGCTGCAAAGCAATAATCACTTCTTTGCCTAGCTCTCCCGCGCCCAGCAACATGACGCGCGTGGCTGTCGGTGATAGTGGCGTTCCGATCTTCATTCCGCAATCCTTTTCTCCGCTACACTCTTTCTTGCATTACCTATACAGCGCCATCGACATCACTTCTGCCCAACAGCACATCGAGTTCACCACGACTCTCAAGCTCTACCAAATCCTGGTAACCGCCGATATGCTGGTTATTAATAAATATTTGCGGCACCGTGCGCCGCCCATCCGATCGTTGCAACATGGTTTCGCGCTCATCCGGATCAAAATCCAGGCCATACTCGATATATTCCACGCCCTTGGAATCCAGCAATCGTTTGGCATGCTGGCAAAAACTGCAATGGCGGGTAGTGTAAATCTCAATATAGGGTTGGGTCATAATCGGCGAACTTTAATCTGCAATTTGGATTGCATTCCAATTACTCTAGTGTAACGCTGTCAGCCTGTGCAGCCAAGCGCCATATCAGCGGATATACGCCTCAGTGGCATAGCGGCGCATCATACGGTGCGCATTGAAATAATAGGCATTTTTACAAATCGCGCCCTTCATCACCTGAATCCAGCCTTTGCGATCATTATAATAGAGTGGTAGCACTGTATGCTCTAGTTTAGAGTACAAATCCGCCACATCAACGGCCGGATCTTCCGCTGAACTTTTAATCCCCCAGCCGGTAACACCTTCGATGCACCCCTCGGCCCACCATCCGTCCAGCACACTAAAATTAATCACTCCATTCAGCGCCGCCTTCATGCCGCTGGTGCCTGACGCCTCATGCGGTGGCAACGGAGTGTTCAGCCAAATGTCGGCACCCGCCACCATTTTCAGCGCTATTTCCAGATTATAATTCTTAAGAAAGACGCTCGGAACATCATCCCCTAACTCGCGCATATAATCATGGATCTTTTCAATCGATTGTTTGCCCATCTGGTCGCGAGGATGTGCCTTGCCTGACATCACCAATTGAAAGGGATAATGCTTGGCAATTGATCTCAGCTTTTCAAGATCATGGAATAACAGATCGGGCCGCTTGTATGCCGTCATGCGCCGTGAAAAGCCGATAATCGGCCGTTCGATATCCAGCGTTACGCCCGACTCTAACTTGATAAATTCAAGCAGCTCTTGCTTTGCTGCAATATGCGCATCCCACAGTTCAGCATCGGGAATTTGATCGGCACGTACCAGTAGTTCTGGCTCATGACACCACTCTTTCAAATAATTGCCATACAACTTATTAAAGCTCTTACTGGCCCAGGTTGCCGGATGGACGCCATTGGTAATAGCATGCACACGATAGCCTGGAAACATGTGGTTGGATAGCAAGGCATGGCTTTTCGCCACGCCATTGACATAGTTACTTAAATTCAGCGCCAGGCTGGTCATGTTCAGATGCTCTTCTCCTGCCAGGCTTTTTATAACGTTAATATCAACAAAATCGTCAATCACTTCTCTCACCAGATCATATGAGAATTTATCATGCCCACTTTCGACAGGTGTGTGAGTTGTGAACAAACAAAGCAGCCTGACACGTTCAACATCATATTTCGATTTACTATTTTCAGCGGGATGTTCGAAGCGCCACAGCAATTGCAGAGTCAGCATTGCTGAATGACCTTCATTCATATGATAGGTGTGCACATCAAAACCCAGCGCCTGCAACATGCGGGCACCACCGATACCTAACACTACTTCTTGCTTAAACCGATATTTTTCATCGCCCCCATATAGATAGTGAGTAAGCTCTCGATCCCGGGGATCATTTTCATCGACATCGGTATCTAACAAAATCACCGGCACCGGATAGTCCATTACTCCCTTGACCACCCACAACCAGGCCTGCACCCAAACATCACGCCCTTCAACGGGAACAGAGATCTTGGCATCCAACCTGCGCGTCCATTGCTCTGGCGACCATGGGTCCGGATGTTCGATCTGACGGCCCTGAGCGTCCAATTCCTGGCGGAAATAACCCAACCGGCTGACCAGGGTGACCGCCACCAGCGGTAACTCAAGGTCGGCCGACGCCCGCAAGGTATCGCCTGCCAACACCCCCAACCCGCCAGCATAAGTCGGGATGTCGGAGCGCAGGGCGATTTCCATCGAGAAATAAGCGATGCGAGGCACATGGATAAACGGTTCGAGCGGCGTCATTGAAAAGCCCTCATTAATCTTTGAACAACCAAATAATGCCGACGGCGGCACCCTGTATCTGCTCAGGGAAAATAAACTTCATTTCAACCAAATGCGCTCCCGGACTCTTAAATGTAGCATTTATTCTAGGTCATACCGTGCCCCATTCCACTATTTGATAATAAAGGGAAACCACGACACCACGCGGTCGCTACACATTGCGCACTTGATGGCACCACTATAAACATCCGGCAATGCAACAACTTTGATCTGGATTTAAAAACCAATCATTAACAGTAGCTCACCGTAAATCATCTGGCTCACGAACCAATTCTAGCCTGAACGATAACTTGGATAAGCGCTTACCTGTGGACTATATTCATTAAAATCCACTGCAGCATGATTATGCTGGGCAAAGTGGCAAAGGGGGCACCTGATGGCAAAAAGAACCTTTCCATTGTCCAAGGTCTATAGCCTGCTTGAGCCGGGACCCGTGGTGATGGTCACAACCGCGCGCAAAGGCCGGACCAACATCATGACTATGTCATGGCACACGATGATGGAGTTTGAGCCACCACTTATCGGTTGCGTAATCAGTAACCGCAATTACAGCTTCGATACCCTGAAGGCGGCCAAAGAGTGCGTGATCAACATTCCGACTGTCGATCTCGCGAAAGCGGTCGTCGGTTGCGGCAACACCTCCGGACGCAAGCTCGACAAGTTCCAAGCCTTTGACCTCACGCCGGTGACTGCCTCACTCGTCAAGACTCCACTCATCGACGAGTGTTATGCCAACCTTGAATGCACGGTTGTCGATACACGGATGGTGAACAAATACAACTTCTTTATCCTTGAAGTGCTCAAAGCCTGGATCGACCCGAAAATTAAAGATCCAGAAACCATCCATCATCGCGGTCGCGGCACATTCATGGTGGCGGGCGAAACAATCAAACTGCCTTCCCGGATGAAATGACTTCCCCTGTATATATTATTTAATCGCTTGAGGACTCGCGCGATACGCGAGCACACCCAATACCGTAACGGTGGCAAATCCCGCCCCGGCCAGGAACGTTGCTGGCGCACCAAAGGCGCTCCACAGTATCCCCGCGATGACACTCGCTACCAGCAGCATACTGCCACTGACGAGATTGAAGAGACCGAACGCCGTGCCGCGCAAATCCGCCGGCGCGGTGTCGGCGACGAGCTTGGACAACAAGCCTTGCGTGAACGCCATGTGCAAGCCCCACAGCGCACTGCCAACAAATACCAGCAACGGCGACGCAGCCACCGCCAACACCACATCGGCAGCAATCAGTAACACCAGGCCAATAACAAACAGCGTACGACGACTGAGGCGGTCGGCAGCAGCACCGGCCGGATATGCAAACGCCGCGTAAATGACATTCATCACGATCATCACCAACGGCACATAGCTGAGCGCAAGCCCGACATCCTGCGCGCGCAGCACCAGAAACGCCTCACTAAAACGCGCCAGCGTAAACACCGCGCCCAGCAACACAACCCGCCAGTAATGCACCGGCAGCCGTTTCGTATCGGCCAAGGTCAACGGCGTTTTAGTGGCGGCGCCCCCCTGCGCACGCTCGGGTTCACGCACGTAAATCATGAGCAACAGCACCGCGATGAACGCGGGGACAACCGCGACCCACATCACTGCCGCGATGTCATTGGCGAACCAAAGCATAAACACCATCGCCAACAGCGGACCGATGAAGGCACCGATCGAATCGAGCGCCTGGCGCAGACCATAGGCCGCGCCACGTAAATGCGGCGGTGCAATATCGGCCACCAGCGCATCGCGTGGCGCACCACGGATGCCCTTGCCAATGCGATCGACAAAGCGCGCAGTGAACACCCAGCCGACGGAAGTAGCCAGCGGAAAAATCGGCTTGGTGACCGCAGCGAGTCCATAACCGAGCACCAGCAGAAATTTTCGCTTGCCGAGGTAATCGCTCAGCGCACCCGAAAACACCTTCGTGATCGCGGCCGTCGCCTCCGCCACACCCTCAACGATACCCACGGTGATCATGGAAGTGCCCAGCACCGTGACCATAAAAATAGGCAACAGACTGTGGATTAATTCGGACGAGATATCCATGAACATTGAGCCAAAACCCAACATCCAGATGCCGATCGGCAAAGCGCGCAATCCTGTAGGCGAGGCAGGGGGGGATTGCGAACTATTCGACGGCGAAGCGTTCATGTGTATATGGGGCAGACTTGCATGACAACATTATTCATCTGCGTTTTCCTCAAAAACCCTGACCGCGCAACTCACCTTCGAATATATTGGTTAAACCGTTGACCAACTCAACCCTACCTACATGATCATCCCTTACAGTTTTTATTGCTTTACCCATTATGTTTACGAAATCCACATTCCGCAAGCAAGCCAGCGCTAATATTCCGCGCTAAAACATCCACTCCACCGCCAACGGCAACTCGTCCATTGCTGCCGATTGTTCGCGTAAGGTGAGGATTTGTTCTTCCCAGTAACGGGAGCTATTGAACCAGGGGAAGGCCATGGGGAAGGCGGGGTCGTCCCAGCGCCGTGCCAGCCAGGCGCTGTAGTGCATCAAGCGCAGGGTGCGCAGTGCCTCGATGAGGGCGATTTCTTCGTAGTTAAATTTGGCGAACTGTTGATAGCCTTGCAGCAACCAGCCCAGTTGTTGCGCCATCGTTGGCCGGTCGCCTGCCAGCAGCATCCACAGATCCTGAATCGCTGGCCCGGTGCGGCTGTCATCCAGGTCGACAAAATGCGGGCCGGTGTCGGTCCAGAGTATATTTCCCCGGTGACAATCGCCATGCAGACGAATCTCGCGCAGCGGGCCGACATGTTGCAGGCTGGCCTCAATCTGCTTGATGACATCTTCGGCCAGGCCACGGTAAACATTCTGCAATTCTTTGGGCACAAATCCGTGCTCCAGCACAAATTGGTAGGACTGGGTGCCAAAACTTTCTACATCCAACCTTGGCCGGTGACGGAATTTTTTCTTGGCGCCGACCATATGAATGCGCCCCAGAAAGCGGCCGACCCATTCCAGATCATTCTCTTTTTCCAAATCGGGATGACGGCCACCGCGACGCGGATAGAGTGCATAGCGGAATCCCTGATATTGCTGCAACGTGAGGCCGTTGATCACTAACGGCGCAACGATGGGGATTTCCGCTTGGTCCAACTCTTGAGCGAATTCATGCTCTTCAAGGATGGCGGCATCGGTCCAGCGTTGTGGGCGGTAAAACTTGACGACGATGGGACTGGCATCTTCAATGCCGACTTGGTAAACGCGATTCTCATAACTGTTTAGCGCGAGCATACGGCCGTCACAGAGATAGCCGCATTGTTCGACAGCAGCAATGACCGTTTCTGGCGCCAGTTTGTAGTACGGTGTTGCGGCTGTGTTTGTCTCGTGATTTTCCATTAGCGCGCTATCGAATAACATCGTTAGTTCCTTCTCCCTCAGGGAGAAGGCTAGGATGAGGGGATTAATTGAAGGAAGGTCTGATTAATTCCTTCGGTGTCATTCCCGCGAAAGCGGGAATCCAGTAACCCATTGAATTCAAAGCAGTAGATTCCGGGTCTACGCTACGCTTCGCCCGGAATGACGAATTAATCAGAGGTTCCTAAAGTGTTATATCATTATCGATCCCCTCACCCCAACCCTCTCCCTTAGGGAGAGGGAGTCTAAAGGATCGCCAGCTTACACACTTCATAGCAGCTCGCTGCTAATTTTTTAAATGGAAATCCATCCTAACTTGGAAGATTGTCGATCTCTGCGTCTTCGCTGAGACGCATGCGCCGCTGACCAGGATATAACCTATAGGTAATCACTGGCGCCTGCACACCTTTGACCTGAAGATTCATGGATTCTGAGAAACGTAAACGCGGCTCATTTTGAAGTGCTGTCACGACAGTTTGCGATACGACAACCGAACGCGCCTGGGCGTGACCACACAGCCGCGCGGCAAGATTGATTGTGGGGCCGATCACGGTGTAATCCAGTTGCTTATCGGAACCGATATTGCCGACCATCGCCCGCCCCATGTGGATTCCAATCCCGACATGATACAACGATGCGCCGACACTTTCTGCCTTGCTGGCGGCATATTCGATCATTTTAAGCGCGGCCTGACAGGCGCGGAAGGCCATGTCCTGGCCATCAAACACGGCCATCAGACCGTCGCCGCTGAACTTGTCGATATAGCCGCCATAGCGATAGACGGCCTGGACTTGCGCGCCGAGATGATCGCTCAGTACATTAAATAATAGATCGGGTGCCATTTCCTGCGATAGCTGGGTAAAACCACGCACGTCAGTAAACAGCACGCATAATTCTTTTTCTTCCGGCGGTGGCAAGACGCCGGTTTTGCTATATAACTCCGCCATATCCTTGGTGCGCGGACAAACATAGAGATTCAGGTTGCGTCTGAAATAATCGGTTTGACGCACATACTCACCGCGCCGCAAATGATTGCGCAGTCTCGCCAACAACACGGCGCTGGTCACTGGCTTGGGCAGCACATCGTCGCCGCCGGCGGCAAAGGCCTCTTCTAACACCTTTTCTTCTTCTGATGAGGTGACGAACAGCATCGGCGCATGATGAAAACGTTCCATGGACCGTAATTGCTGGCACAACTCCATGCCGTTACCACCGGGCAAATAAATATCCAGCAGAAAACCATCGATGTCATGGTCACTGGCTATCTCCAGTGCCGATTCCGCATCTCGCGCCTGTAATATCATGACGCCCGCAGGTTCAAGAAAATTGCGCAACTGCTTGCGCACCGCAGACAGATCATCGACCACCAGCACTGTTTTGCCGTTCAGAATATCCATTACGCAATCACTACTCGAGTATCGCCAACACTTGTTCCGGCGGGCGCCCCAGCGCGGCCTTGCCATTGGCCAGCACGATCGGACGTTCGATCAGGCTCGGATTGTTGACCATCGCTTCGATCAATGCCTCACGGCTGAGTTTGGGATTATCCAGCTTCAATTCACTGTATAGCGCTTCCTTGGTGCGCATCAGCTGCCGGGGCTCCATCCCTAATAGCGCCAGAATTTCTTTTAGCTCCGCTTGGGTTGGCGGCTGTTTGAGATATTCAATCACTTGCGGTTTAACACCCTGCTCTTCCATTAACGCCAATGTTTCCCGCGACTTGCTGCAACGCGGATTATGATAAATCACTACTTTCATCGTTATTTCCTTCTCAATCTTGACTACTGTTTCGGCTATTACCACAAAAACCTTATATCAAAGGTGATGGAGATTTCAGGTAAAATATCCGCATGACTGAATCACATATCCATCAAGTCTTGGTCGCGACCAAGGCCTTTTATATTTCCGAGCAATCGGCCCCCGAGGCCGGTCGCTTTGTTTTTGGCTACACCATCACCATCCGCAATACTGGGAAGGTGCCTGCCCGCTTGCTGACGCGCCACTGGCAAATCACCGATGCCAACGGCAAGACCGAGGAGGTACACGGTCCGGGCGTCATTGGCGAACACCCATATCTGGGGCCAGGCGAAAGCTTTCAGTACACCAGCGGCGCAGTGCTGGAAACCCCGGTCGGCGCGATGCAAGGCCATTATGAGATGCTGGCCGATGATGGCGCATCGTTTCTGGCACCGATAGCGCCGTTTAGACTTTCCATCCCTGGCGCCATTCATTAGCAAGGGGCGGGTTTTAAACCCGCCCCTACGTAAATGATTCCCTCACCCTACCCTCTCCCGCAGTGAGAGAGGGTTTTGTAACAAACTGCCACCACTAATTCAGCCACTTCTCCCTCCAGCCGATAGCCTAGTCTGGAGCGTTGAATGTTGAATCTATTGCAAAATCGCTGGCTGGGCGCGAGCCTGATCATGGTAGCGGCCGGGCTGTTGCTCACGGCACTGCATCTGGGTGGCGCGTTGCAACGCCTGGAGTGGTTGAGCTATGACCTGCGCATGCATGCCACGCGCGATGCCATGGCCAAGCCAACCGAAGTAGCCGTCATTCTGATCGATGAGGCCTCACTCAAGGCCATGGAACCCGTCGTCGGCCGCTGGCCCTGGCCGCGCTCCGTGCATGCCGACATCCTGGATTTTATCAACTCGGGCCAGCCGCGTGCCGTTCTTTTTGACATTCTCTTCTCGGAGCGCGAATCCACACCCGGTCAACCCTTGGGCGATACACTCTCCGCCAACGATCAACGTCTGGCTGCTGCATCGGGCGATGGCCCCGTCATTCATGCCTTGCAGATTTACGCCGACCACCAGGATGAAATCAATCACTCATTATTGGATCACACGTTACCCGGCCCCCTGTCGGCCATGGCCCTGACGACACAACGTTTGTCCTCCGAGTTCGGAATCTCGCTCACGCAACACAATAACGTTTATTACGCGCCATTCGAGGCGTGTTACAACGCGGCATCAGGATTGGGAGTTGTCAATGTCGATCCCGACGCCGATGGCATCCACCGCCGCATGCGCCTGCTGCAAACTTATCAGGATCGCGCCTTCCCCTCACTGGGACTCGCGCCTTTGATTTATCGCGATCGAATCGCTGATCCGGCATTATTGCGCAATTACCAAACCTCACTTCGCGCCATGAGCAACGATGGCAATATTCTGATTAATTATTACGATACTATCGAAACTTATTCCATGAGCGGTGTTATTGCCTCGGCGCAACAAGTCATGAGCGGCGATGTCGAACACCTGCTTATTGATCCTGCTGAATTCAAGGACAAGATTATTTTCATCGGCGCCAGCGGCGCTGGCCTCGAAGATCTGAAGGCAACACCGCTTTCGGCTACCACGCCTGGCGTTTATTTGCATGCAGCCACTGCAGCCAATCTACTGCACGGTGAAATCTTGCATGAATGGCCGCGCAGCTACTCAATCATCATCACCATTGTGCTTGGCATGCTCACCCTTGCGGCAATTCTGCTTCAGCGGCGGATCGCTCTGCAACTTGCGCTTACCACCCTCATCGCCATTTCTTTTGTTGCCATTAATCTATGGGCCTTCCGCCAGCAGCAGGTCATTGATTTGGCGTTACCTTTGGCGAGCATCATCAGTATTGCCTCACTGAGTTTTCTGTATCTGCTTTTCACTGAAGGTCGTGATCGGCGGCGCGTCAGGGCGATGCTGGGGCAATACGTTTCACCGGCGGTACTCAATACTGTGCTTGAACATTACCAATATCAACTGGAAGCTGAAGTCGGAAGCGAAGAATGTCTGACCATATTATTTTCCGACATCCGTGGTTTTACGAATCTGTCCGAAACCCAGTCACCCGCCAAGGTCGTAGAAATGCTGAACCATTATTTCTCATCCATGACTGATGCAATATTCAATCACGATGGCACTATCGACAAATTCATCGGCGATGCCATCATGGCATTCTGGGGCGCACCGATTCGTGATGGACAACATGCCATCAAGGGCGTGCGTGCCGCAATAGAAATGCATCAGCGTTTAGCTGAGGTCAATCGCTGGCTTACCGACAAAGGCTATACCACTATCGACATTGGCGTTGGTCTCAATACCGGCCCCGTCATCCTCGGCAACATCGGTTCCAGCCGCAAGCTGGACTACACTATCATCGGTGACAACGTTAATCTTGCCTCTCGCCTTGAAGGGTTGACCAAACCTTATGGCTGCCCGATCATCATCTCCGAATACACCTATGATCAACTTAGAGGTGAAGTGGCTTGTTACGCAGTGGATCTAGTCAGGGTCAAGGGCAAACAGCATCCCATCAAAATCTACGCGCCTATTATCAATACAGGTGTCGCACAAGCCTCGCAATTAGCAACTATTAGTGAAGCAGCCTTCCTCCATTATCTGGCACGTGAATGGCAGCTGGCAATTGCCGCTTACCAACAACTTCCGAACAGTGAATTTCAGAAAAATTTTATTGGCCGCTGCCACGACTATGAACAGTCACCTCCACCGCCGGAGTGGGATGGTGTATACACCATGACCACAAAATAACCATACTAAAGAAACAGAATGAATGGCCGATAGCCCCATCACTGGGGTACTCTCTGATGCGCGGACCTATGCATAAAACTTTTCTAATGTTTGTCTTAATATTTCTTTCGGCCTCCACCGCGTTTGCCGAACAAACCGTATACGTTAAGGCAAACAAAGCAAAGCTTATGGCCAAGCCAGAATTCAATGCGGCCCTGCTATTAGTGATCGAAAAGGGCACCCCATTGCAGATAAAAGCGAGTCAAGGCCGCTGGCTACAAGTGACCGTTCAGGATAAAACTGGCTGGGTCTCACAGTTACTCGTGGGTAACGAACCGCCACTTAATCAGGCCACGCCCTTGAACACGGGCGATCAAAGCATCAAACAAGAATCCCGACGCCGCGCCTCGGCCACCGCCTCGGCAGCTGCTGCCCGTGGCTTACGCAACGATGACCGCGCACGTCAAAGTGACGACGCCGTTTCCGATTACAGCGCCCTGGAGCGCATGGATAAACTTGGCGTCTCCGAAGATGACGCCATGAAATTTGTCGAGGAAGGGACGCGCTGACATGACAATCACCAGGGAAGGTGAGTGCTCATACTCAATCCCGGCCTTCATCCTCCTCTGGGTATGCGCCTGTAGTTTTCCAGCACAAGCAGCGCAGGAATTCCGTGAACGAGCCAATCATCATCAGCTTGCTGCCATCACCAATGAAGATGTGCGTGCCGAAATTGAATTCGGTCAAACTGTCGCCGCCCGTATCCTAGGGCAATTCAAAATTGTGACCAATGACAAACTTAATCACTATGTAAATCTGGTAGGCACTGGGATTGCCCAGCACAGCGCACGCACTGAATTAAATTATCGCTTTGCCGTGCTTGATAACGATGGCGTCAACGCCTTCTCCGCGCCAGGCGGCTATATCTTTGTCACGCGCGGCGCACTGGCCATAATGGAAGATGAATCTGAACTCGCTGCCGTGCTGGCGCATGAGATCGCCCACGTCACTGAGCGGCACATCGTCAACGCCCTGCACATCCAGGCGACCGACACCAGCACGGGCGCGGGACTGGGCCGTTTATTCAGCGCTGGCTCAGATACCGCCCGTGTCGTCTTTTTCCAGGCCATCGATCAAGCGGTAAAGATCCTGTTTGAAGAAGGTTACGACAAACAAGCCGAGCTTGATGCCGATCGTGTCGCGACACTGCTGCTGGCCGATAGCGGCTATGATCCTACCGCATTACGGCGCTATATTGGCAAAACAAGCTCACTCGAAAATAAAAATGGTTCGGACATCAATCGCACCCATCCACCATCACGTAATCGCTTACAGCAACTGGATCAACTGCTGCTTGAAGAAAAACTGATTCGAGTCTCTTCATCCAAGCTAAAAACAAGGTTCGAAGAACATGTCAAAACACAACACTAATTCAATTATCGCCGCCTCAATTACTCTTTTTGCAGGCTTACTAATGCCGGCAGCGGCGCAAGCAGACCAGTATCATTACATCAATATTCCGGCCGGGAGTCGTGCAGCCGATCTTGGCGGTGCCTACACCGCCGTCTCCGATGACCCGACCGGCATGCTCTACAACCCGGCCGGCATCGTCTACTCACCGGGCTCCAATCTTTCCGCCAGCATGAATGCCTATCAAACGTCTAAAACTACGTATAAGAATGTACTCGGTGGCATTTATAACTGGGAACGCAGCTCTTCAACCTTGCTGCCAAATTTCTTTGGTGTTGTGCAGCCACTAGGCAAGGGCGTGCTAGGTTTTTCCTATGCCATGCCCAACTCCACCATTGAAGACCAGGATCAGTCATTTACTGATATCGCGACCTCACTTGGCATCGCCAAGGAATATATCATCAACTTCAACAACGAAGACAAAACCTATCTCATTGGCCCGAGCTACGCCATTGAACTCAGCAAAAATCTTTCATTTGGCGCGACTTTTTATTTCCAGTATCGCCACCAGCAACGCATCAGTAACATCATCACGCTCTATAACGGTGATCGGCTCTGGAACAATGACTACTTCCAGCAGGAGGAATATTCTTTGCTGCCAATCCTAGGCATGACGTGGTCACCGCTGGATAAATGGTCCTTCGGCGCCACTCTCAGCAAGCCCAACATTATCGGCTCGGACATCACTCGCTACCAGACCTGTCTTGGCGCCAACGGTGCCGCCAGCAACGCCCTTTGCAGCCCTAACAACATCGTCAATCACAGCATCGTTGCCAGTGATAAGAAGTACCCCTACCCCCTCAAGGCCACCTTGGGCGCCGCCTGGTTCGCCAACGACGCCTTACTGCTTTCTGCCGATCTCATTTATCACAACGCGATTGGATCCCTTGATGAAAAACGGGAAAGCACCGTCAATCTAGCACTCGGCGGCGAATATTATCTTTCACCCCACTGGGCTGTGCGTGGCGGATTGTTCACGGACTATGCCAGCACGCCGGACTTACAACCCAACTTTACCGCCTACAACCAACCCGAGCATATCGATCTTTTTGGATTAAGCGCCAGCATCACCCATTTTACACGTAACTCTTCGCTGACATTCGGTATGACCCATAGCCAAGGCAACGGCAAGGCCCAAATTATTTCGGGTAACACCACATTACAGGATGCGGCTCTGCAAAATCTAAGTATCTACCTCGCCGCCTCATATTCTTATTAATTCATGCGTTGATTTGTGCGCAATTCCTCATTTTTGCGAGCACACAGGCGCTATAAGCTATACTGATAGGCATCTCCCAAAATCGCTCAATCATCATGGCCAATGAAGAAATAATCAGTCAGTTTCTTAAACACCACGTGACTGCACTCGCTACTGATTGTGGCCAACGTAACATTGCCCACGCCCAAGGCTTGAACAAAGCCGCAACCTACATCTCCGAAACGCTGACCAAAATGGGTTATCAAGTTTTGCGCCAGGAGTACAAAGTCAAGGGAATCACTTGCGCCAACCTGGAAGTCATTCGTCACGGCTCCGACAAACCTGGCGATATCATTGTTGTTGGCGCCCATTACGACAGCGTTATCGACAGCCCCGGCGCCAACGATAACGGCAGCGGTGTTGCTGCCACATTGGAACTGGCACGCGCCTTTACCCGCTTTCAAACACGGCGCACCGTGCGCTTTGTCTTTTTTGCCAATGAAGAACCGCCATTTTTCAACACCGACAAGATGGGCAGCTACGTTTACGCCCACCGCGCCCGGCAACAAGGCGACAAAATCAAGCTTGCCATCATCCTCGAAACTATCGGTTATTACATCGATGCGCCGGGAAGCCAGCTATACCCGAGGTTCCTCAAATTTTTGTACCCGGATCGCGGCAATTTTGTCGCCTTCGTCTCCAACCTTGGCTCACGTGCCGCGCTGAAGCAGGTATATGGCCTATTTCGCAAAAATAGTAATTTTCCGGCACATCGCATTGCCGCCCCTGCCTTCGTCCCAGGAGTCGCTTTAAGCGACCACAGCGCCTTCTGGTTACATGGTTACCGCGCCATCATGGTCACAGATACCGCACCCTATCGCTATCCGTTCTATCACTCCAATAAAGACACGCCAGACAAATTGCAATACTTCCCCTTCGCCCAAGTCACAATCGGTTTGATTAATGCGATTGCAGAGTTGGCGAATAGATAGTTAATAAAAAAGGCGAGACTAAGCCCGCCTTTTTAACACCACCTTCACATCAAATTAAAGCTTTGAGGAAAGATACTCCGCCAGCGCTTCAATCTCCTTGTCGGTCAGCTTTTTGGCCACCATGTTCATCATCCAGGCCGGATCATTGGTACGGGTATCGGTACGAAAATCCTTCAACTGCTTAATGATGTAATCACGATGCTGACCACCAATTACGGGAAAAACCGAATTACTTCCGGACTTGCCCTTACCTGACTCACCATGACAGCTAATGCACGGGAAAACACCACTTTCGATATTCCCATTACGGAATATTTTCTCCCCCGCAGCCACCAGATCTTTATTAGGTTGCGTCAAGCTACCCTTCATTTTTTGTTGCGAAAAATAGGCTCCGATATCCCAGGCATCCTGATCAGCCTCCACCGTAGCCGCCATGCCGGCCATCGTGTCATTATTGGCACGCAGCGCCGCCTTGAAATCCTTCACCTGCTTGGCGATATAACCCGCGTACTGTCCCGCCAAACGAGGATTATTGGCATCTTCGCTATTGCCATCAGGCCCATGACACCCCCCGCACAACCCCGCCTTTTCCTCACCGGCTTTGGCATCCCCCGTCGGTACCGCATAGGCGCCAACGCCATAACCACTCATTACCACCACCGCCGCAGCGGCCAACAAGCGCATTTTATGATTGATTGACACCATAAATTACTCCCTTAGATATTCAGATTGCTCAACAAAAACCCATAACCCTGAAAACATATCGTCAGGAATCCGATTTTTATTAATGGCCAGCTGAACGCGAACCAGGGGATGTCCCTTTTACATATACATAACAGGTGGGCGAAAATTAAGCGTAGGGACGATTCATTAATCGCCCCTACTATTTAGTTAGACTTCTTAACAAACTTCGTCAGAATCACAATCTGCTGGCTATTCACACGGCCCTCAATCTGCTCAGGGTTATTGACCACCAGCGAAATCCCGCGCACCGCCGTGCCACGCTTCGCTGTGAAATTAGCCCCTTTAACATCCAGATCCTTGATCAACGTTACCGTATCGCCCGCCTCAAGCACCACGCCGAAACTATCGACATGCTTGACTTCCTCTTCGATACTTTCTTTTTCGCCCGCCGCTTGCGCCCAGGCTAAAGTCGCCTCATCCAAATAGAGCATATCAAGCAAATCCTGCGGCCAGCCTTCAGCACTCAACCGCTTAAGCATGCGCCACGCCATCACTTGCACCGCAGGTACCTGGCTCCACATACTCTCGTTCAGACAACGCCAGTGATTAACATCGACCTTCTCCGGATTTTCAATTTGTTCGCGGCACGCTTCACAAATCAGCACACACCCATCTGCGTCACCCTTTGAACTCGGAGGCACTTCATATACACCCAAGCCCTCCGTTGCGCCACATAATTCACATTTAGATTCGCTGCGCGCGCGTAATGCTTTTTCTGTGCTCATTGTTTACCTTTAGACCATGCTTTAAACGCCGCATTATATCGCAAACCTGGGAAGATTTATTGCTTATAGCAGGAGAATAAAGCACATGCAATCTCGGCCAGAGTTTCGCTCAGAAATCTGCCCCTGACAGCCCAACAATATATGGGCGTGGTTGCGCCTCAATTCGTTTTAGTTTTTAACAGGCTCGATGTAAATGAGCTCCCAGATGTGCCCATCAACGTCTTCAAACCCATGGCTATACATGAACCCGTGATCTTGTGGGCTACGTGGCGCTGAGCCGCCGGCATTTACGGCTTTGCGAACAAGATCATCGATCTCTGCGCGGCTTTCGCAAGAAAGACAAATAAGTACTTCAGTGCTGTCTTTCGCATTTGAAATTGCCTTGGAGGTAAATGTTTGAAAAAACTGCTCAGTAAGAAGCATGACGAAGCTATTATCACTGACGACCAGGCATGCCGCAACATCATTGGTAAACTGAGATTTAAATGAAAATCCAAGATTCGAAAAAAACGCCTTTGATCTCGCAAGATCCTTTACAGGTACATTTACGTAAATTTGTCTGCTCATAGTGCTCCCAGAATAATAAACAATCTCAGGTTAGGTTCTGCAACTACTTATTACTGCGGGTTATTCAAAGCATTATCGGAATAGTATATAGATTTTCTTTGATTGACTATAAAAGAAATCCGGCAATGCCGGATTTCTTTTTGCACAACCTTTAAGGATCAATCCGTTACTCAATTTTAATCGTCCTCCGCTTTGAACTTTCCACCTTTGGCAGAGTGAGCTCGAGCAAGCCGTCTTTGAAGGATGCTGTAGCCTTGTTGACATCGACATCTCCCGGCAAACTAACAGTACGTGCAAATTCGCCGTGGCTGGTTTCGCAGCGATAATAATCGCCCTTTTCTTCTTTGCTCTCATATCTGGTGCTGGCACGGATGGTGACGGTGTTGTCACTCAGCGAGACATCCAGATTATCCTTGTTAACGCCCGGCAGTTCGGCACGCACGACAATTTCGTTTTGCCGGTCGATGACGTCGACCTTGGGCGTACGGCCTTCGAAGGGTTGCTTGAATTCCGGCAAGGTGGGCCAATGTAAGCCCAGGGGATGCATCCAGCTACGCCCCAAGGGACGGTTGAAGAAGGAATCAAACAGACGATCCATTTCGTCAAACGGTGACAAAGCGCTCATGGCGCGCGGCCGCATTTCCTTCTCTGATGCTTTGGTAATATCTTTTTGGGTTTCTTTGGATTTGACGGCTTCTGTCATGACATTCTCCTTTACATATAGATAGGCTGATTTCCGAGCAGTGATTCCGCCACTCCGTTTATGGAAGAACGATTGTGGGCGGGCACTTAACCAGATCATTTTTTAGCTACCGGATAAACATCTCGGATTTTGTTAAGGCAATAATGACTAGCCTCCACCCATAACCATAGCTCACGCGCGTAAAGTTTCCATATTGATTTAGTGAGGCTCAAATACGCTCATTAAATCAAAAAGTTGCCCCTCTCTAGCTGAGAGGGCAGTTTGTGGCTCATGGTTTTAGTGGACGAGAAAATACCTTATCACCCCACTGATGTATTGCCAGTCCGGCAAGAATGATCCCGGCTCCATACAGTGTTTGCATAGCGAGCACTTCGCCGTTGAGCAAATGCCCCATGGCCAGTGCCAGCACTGGTGTTACCAGTGTAAGCAAAGCCATGCCGCCGGCGCTGACATGTTTGAGTGCGTAATAAAACAGCACAAAACCGACTACCGATCCCATTACGCCAAGATAGAGAATGGCATTCACGGTGCGATCCGGTATTGCATTTGGCAGCTGCCCATCAAGCACAAACCAAGTGACCAGATATAAAGCCAAAGCGACCCACAATGCGCCGCCCGTCACCGCAACCGCCGAGACTTGCGCGCCGAGCCGTTTGACCCACACCATGCTGGCACTGTGAATGATCACTGACATCAAGACCCCCATCACACCCAACACCATGTTGTGTTCAAGCTCGCCGCTGGGGTGAAAGATAATCACCAGCCCAACGATGCCGAAACCGATGCCCATTAGTTTATGCGCCTGAAATGCGCGTTCACCGAGCCATATGGCAGCGAAAATCGAGGTGACGATGGGGGTCAAGCCGTATACCACTGATACCAATCCCGATGGGATATATTGCGCCGCCCAGTAAACACTCAGCATCGCGCCGTAGAGCGCTACCCCAGCAAATAGATAGGTACGGCGCGCAGCATCATGCCAAGCGATCGGTTGACGCAGTACCAACAGCAATAGCGCGCATAACACGGCGCCGAGCGTCATGCGCGCCGTCAGGCCAAACATGAAGCCAACGCCACTGCTGCTCCACTGGATGGCGAGCGGTGTAGTGGACCAGATTAATATCACGCCCAAATAGGCGGCTGGAACTGACATTTCATTTTCCTCTATCTTTAAAAATAACTTCTCACCACAGAGACACGGAGCACATAGAAGGTTGCATGCGGGTGCTTTGCGACTCCTACCAGTATTACGTTCCCAAATAATGTCCCAGGCTGCCGATTGAAAACTAATACTGACTCGCTCAAAACCTCTGTGTGCTCCGTGTCTCTGTGGTGAACCAACACCAAAACAAAAAGGCCGCAGTGCTATTCGCATCTGCGGCCTTTTCAGGATTTCTTGTATCAATCAGTAGCTAAACCGACCATCCCTCCATATACGCAGATGCACCCACCTTGCCCCACACTACTCGGGTGCAACGCTTTGCGGCTCGCGGCATATGCAGAAAATTAATCATGTTGCTAATTTGCGTTGAATGACTATTGCTTGTCAAGAGGATTTTGCTTGATGCCGCCATGGCGTATCTTGGGCCAATAACGGTCAAAATCAAAACCGGGGCTGTGTTTGCGATCATGACACTGGGCGCACATTTGCTTGGGTTGCCAGCCAACATTGGCGGTCTTCTTTTGGCCACCCGACTCGGCATGGGCCCGTGCCGCGCCGTGGCAGTTTTCGCACTGGACATTGGCCAACGATTCGGTGGCTTCAAGATCGATAAAACCCCCGTCTTGGTTAAACCCAACGCTGTGGCAACCGATGCAGTTCGGATCAAAGGCCTTGTTGACGCCTTCCAATTTACTAAAGGCGCGGCTATGTTTTGTCTCCTGCCAGATCGCATGATTCTCGATATGACAGGATTGGCATGACTCGGCACCGGCGTAGGGTGAACCGTCGGATTGCCGCGCCTTGAGCAGGGTGGTGCGCGCTTCGTAGTCGCTCTTCAATTGCGCAGTGTATGCGGCATACCAATCTGCCATACGTGCAGCATCCGGCACGGCGGGCGGCATGGGGATCGTTTCATTGCGCCAGTTCTGGATGCGACCATCCCGACCACGCTCCAGCGCGATATGACCCAAACGCATACCACGCGAACCAGGCTGCAACACTAGCGTCTTACCAATCTTTTGCGGTTCGCCGTACACCTCGTAGGCAGCACGAATGGTGAGTACATCGACATAACGCAATGGCAGCTGTGCCTTAGCCTCTTGTAGCGTCATACTCGTTGTTAACACCGTGAGCATGCCTTTGTGCTGCGCTTGGCGTAACCGTTTGGTTAACGCAATCAACCTCTCTTCAACCACACGCTCCCTCCCTTTCATTGCCAGGTGCGGTGATTGTGCCGGATCGAGCCAGGAGAAAAAGGCGATTTTGGTTTTGCCTTTGGCGATGACTTTTTCGTGTTCAAAACCAGCGCCCAGCCAGTTACTTGCCACCCAGGGAATGGGCGATTGCCGGGTGAATGTTTCGCTATAAGCCAAATCGCTCCACTGCACACCCACTGCATCGTATCCCAACCGTGCAAAGCCTTTGAGAATATATTCCGACGTCAACCGATCTTGCGGCACGGCGCTCGCAATCAGGCCGCCGGCAGAGATCACAAATAAATCCGGATGTTCTTGCCGCAGGCGATCCACAGTCGTGGCGTGGCGCAGAATACCACCGAGATTACCTTCGACGGCGCATCCGCAAGGTTCCAGCTCGCCATCAATGTTGCCGGAATAGACAATATCAATCGTCGCCTGTGCAGAGACAGACAAGAGGACTGACAACACCAAGCCAATGTTAACTAGCCACTTCATTTTCTGTTCTCTTTTTCCTCAAGCTTTGCCTGATCCCATAAAGCATCCATCTCTTCCAGCGTAGACTGCTCCACTGAACGCCCTTTCGCCTGCAACAACGCTTCAATCCGCCGGAATCGCCATTCAAAACGTTCGTTAATGCCGCGCATCGCCACTTCAGGATCAACACCGACATGCCGCGCCAGATTGGCACAGGCGAACAATAAATCACCGACTTCATGCGTCATCCGTGCATGATCAGCACCAGACGCCAATTCTTCTCGAATTTCCTGCAATTCTTCTTCGATCTTGGCTAGCACTGGCCCCAGATCCGGCCAGTCGAAGCCGACCCGCGCCGCACGACGCTGCAATTTCACTGCGCGCAACAAACCGGGCAAGGCGCGCGGCACATCATCAAGGATACTGGCCGGGCGCTGATTTCCTATCGCTTTGGCCTGGCGTTCAGATTGTTTGTATTGTTCCCAGGCCACGGTTTGCGCACCGGCATCGGCAATCTTTGCCTCGCCAAAAACATGCGGATGACGACGCGTTAGTTTGGCGCTAATTTCAGCGACAACATCATTAAAATTGAACTCGCCGGCCTCTTCGGCCATGCGTGTGTGAAATACCACCTGAAATAGTAAATCGCCCAGTTCGGCGCGCAATGCAGCCATATCCTGCTGATCAATCGCATCGGCGACTTCGTAGGCCTCTTCCAGAGTGTACGGCAGTATTGTGGCAAAGGTTTGCTCTCGATCCCAGGGGCAGCCTGTCTCAGGATCGCGCAGCTGCGCCATTATCGTTAATAATCGTTGCATGACAATCCTAAGAATTTAAAAATTTAACCTTCAACACGCCGAATTGCGATAAACTTATTGTCTTGATTAAATTCGATTTCAAACAGACCATTCACCCCGTCATGCAACACGAATGATTGCAGGATATTGGCCGGAAATCGCAACCTGCGGCCATCGACACTGACGGCTACCACTTCCCGCACAGTGCCATGGTAATAACTTTCATAGACATCAGGGGCAATATTAAGCCGAACCTGAATTTTGTGTGAGGCAGCCAATCACCGACACCTTAACTCTTGAGATAATCGATCAACACACCACTGGTCTGCCGTAAACGCAAACTCATTAACTGCGCCAAACGCCGCAGCAATTTAACACCTAGATCAGGGACCTGCTCAGTCAACAGATCGAGGTTGCGTTTGGTAAGCAGTAACAACTTGGCGGACTCGACCACAACCACGGTAGCCGAATGTGGCATGCCATCAATCACCGACATTTCGCCGATGGTCTTTCCAGCGCGCACAGTGGCGATCTTCTTTTCCTCACCACCTTCGCCCTGTTGCTTGAAAATATCAAGTTTCCCTGCCACCAGAATGAACATATACGATTCGCGGTCGCCTTCCCGCAACAACTTCGAGCCTGGCTTGGCTTGATAGGCTTGCACATAACTGGCAAGACGGTCGATATCCTGGCGATTGAGATCGCGGAACATGTCGACCTGTTCCAGCATGTCGCCAAGCTGTGCGGCATAAGAAGTGCCACTACCCAACTGTTCCAGTTGATCAAATATTGATCCGGTTTTTGTCATTATTTAACAGCCTCAAATGCGCACTCAATTAATTCCGACCAGTCAGCGGCACAAAGGCCACCGGTAAGATATTTTCTATACTGCTCTTGCCATTTTCCGCTTTACCCAGCAGCTGCAAGTCTTGACCATAATAGCGATTTCCCACTGGAATCACTAGGCGCCCACCGGAGCGCAATTGCTCGATCGATGCCGGCGGAATCGCCTCTGCGGCGGCCATTACCATAATGGCATCGAATGGCGCATGCTCAGACAATCCAAGCCGGCCATTTCCTTGCCGCACATCGACATTAGTGTAGCCCAAGCGTTGCGGCCGCGGCAGCAAGCTCCAGAATAATTTCGATGCTGTAAATCTTGCTGACCACTTGCGATAACACCGCTGCCTGATATCCGGAACCGGCACCAATCTCCAGCACTGTATATTCAGGCTCCAGTCGCAATAAGTCCGTCATCAGCGCAACGATGTAGGGCTGCGAAATCGTTTACCCATGGCCGATGGGCAATGGGCCATTGTCATCGGCCGCAAACCCCAGCTCGGAGGATACAAATTGGTGGCGCGGCACTTGACTATCACCGACAGAATCCGTGGATCAATCGCGACACGCTTAACCCAGCATGCCGCTGCTTTTATCCGCCATCAGCTGGGCATCTACTCTTGCTCCGGCTCAATCACACCCAATGGCCCGGACCAATCCTCAGGACGTTGAATCTGATCGCTGTACCCACGATCGTCACGATTCAATTCATCATAAGCACCGGTCCAATCTTCGGGAGGCTCAATCGGCGTCAACTCCAGCTCGGCCCAGGTATCCATATCCAGCTCTTCGATTTCACCTTCAAAATACTGTATCTCTACCGTGCCTTCGTCTACATCGACAGCCACGACTTCAAATACCTGGCCAACACTATTCTGATACCAGGCACCCACTTCTGCTCTAATCTCTTCCAGCATGGACCACCCCCGCAGTAAAAATCTTAGTTGCGCCCATCCATTTCAGGGTCAGGATGCTTTAGTTTATACCCAAATCTGGCCATATTCTTCCCGCCATAACACAGCCATTTACTCAGGTAACATCTCTTAAATTATGATTGGCGGCAGCCCAAACAGCGGCTATATTCAAAGAAATTCCTGGTTTCTCCACCCCGGTCACAACCGGAATGAGACCTACCGCACAGGCCAGGCTAAGACTACCCGCACTGGTACCGATTACTTAGTAGGCAGCCTATTTCAGGCTGTTTCCGCGCCATGGCGCCCAACTGGTTAAATCAGGTCATACCCTGGGAGCAGTCAATGAACAACCCAAATCAAGCCATAGATTTCGATGCCCTGCGGCAGTTTTCGCCGCTGGACAGGCTTAGCCGTGATGATTCCCAGGAGCTGTTACGTACCTCGATCAGCAGCCGCCTCTCGGCCGGCACACCCATTTTTGATCAGGGCACTCAGGACAAACGGGTTTATTTCCTGATGGAAGGAGAAGTCGAACTCTTCACCGCTCAGCGCAAACAGGTCATTATTGCCGCCGGTTCCATGACTGCCCGTCAACCCCTCGGCGCACATCTACCGGGCCAGATCTCAGCCAGCGCCCACAGCGACGTCACATTATTAAGTTTTGATGCCGACATGCTGGAGCTCTTTATTAGCTGGACCAATCCCAGCGCCTATCAGGTCACCGAAATGGCTGTGGGTCAAAATCACGAATGGATGGATAGACTCCTGCGTTCACGCGGTTTGTTGCGCTTTAACGAGGACCAGATTCAAAGCCTGCTCAACCGGATGCGTGAAGTCAAAGTCCACGCCGGCGACGTCGTGATCAAGCAAGATGATCATGATGAATTTTATTACATTGTCAAAGAAGGCCGCTGCCAGGTGAGCCGCAAACCCGAAGCCAACAGCAAGGAAATCAATCTTGCCGTCCTCAACGAAGGCGACGCCTTTGGTGAAGAAGCCTTGTTGGCAGACGGCGCCCGTAACGCCAGCGTCACCATGATTGAAGATGGCGCATTGATGCAACTCTCGAAAAAGGATTTTTCAGAAGCACTGGCCGACCCATTACTCAACACTGTCTCCTGGCAGGAAAGCAATGAATTGATTTCGCTGGGCGCGGTTTTTCTTGATGTGCGGATGCCAGAAGAATTCGGCGCTGCGCATCTTCCCGGCGCCTTTAATATCCCACTCTCCATGTTACGATTAAAGCTAAAAGTGCTGGACACAAATCGCAAATACATTGTTTACTGTGACGATGGCAGCCGTAGCGCTGTCGCTGCCTTCCTCCTCAGCCGTCATGGCTTCGATGCCTTCATACTGGATGGTGGCCTCAGCGCCACAACCATCACCCGACCTGCTGAAAATACTGCGGCAAATGATGCGGTGGTTATCGTGCCAACCGTTACTGAAGTTGTTACACCAAAACAATCAGCTTCCAAGCCTGTTTCACGCTCGCTGGCCGATCACTGGGGCGACCTGGTGGAAGATGCGCCAACTGAACTGCTCGAACAACAAGCCCCAGAACAGACTGTTGAGAAGACAAAGCCGTTCGTTTCTAGAATCACTGCCAACGCACAGGCTGCACCAGTAAAACTGGCAAGCAGTAATGTCACTCATATTGAAAATGAGGCATCTGCTCACAACTTTAAACACGGCACTGCTGTCGGCATCGTATTGGCGATGGCATTGACGGCAACGGCAAGCTTTAGTATTTACCTGCTGGGCACTGATCGTCTCATCCAGATGTTAGGCCAGGCGGTGGTTGCTGCACAGGGACTGATGAACACCACACTTGAAAAAATCGACCCTCAAACACCACCGGCACCCACACTCTCTGCACCGGTGATCACTCCGGCAGTAACAGCGCCAGCGACTGTAGAGGCAAGCACTCCACCCTCCACGCCAATCACGGAATCCACCCCTTGGCTCAATCCAAGCGATAACATCCTGCCTGACATGATTGATGCGCCGAGTGCGACAGCGACTACAGATACCGCAGCTTCATCCACTATCCAACCGTAATCAGATTACTGTCTTCCAGACTGCCGCTCAAAAAGGCGGCATGGTCACCCAATGCGTGAATGCTGTTCTCGCCTAGCCATTAGGCAGGGCACCCCCTTGCAATCCCCATTCGACTGTCTATAATCACAGTACGACTGTATAAAAGGACAGTGATTCATGGACCACCTGACAACACGCCAACAACAAATCCTCGACTTTATTAAGGGTTGGATGCAGGCGCAGGGGATGCCGCCGACCCGGGCCGAGATTGCCCACGCCTTTGGATTCCGCTCTGCCAATGCCGCTGAAGATCATCTGCGAGCGCTGGCCCGGAATGGCGCCATTGAGCTCATGGAAGGCGCCTCGCGCGGCATCCGGCTGGCCGAACCCAACGGCTTGCCAATCGTTGGCCGCGTTGCTGCCGGGGCACCCATCCTCGCGCAACAACATATCGAGGAGTATCTCCAGATCGATCCGTCTTTTTTTCATCCACGCGCCGATTACTTACTCCGCGTCCACGGCCAAAGTATGCGTGATTGCGGGATTCTGCATGGCGATCTGCTTGCGGTTAAGCGCGCCCCTGCTGCCACAAGCGATCAGATTGTCGTGGCCCGTCTGGAGGAGGAGGTTACCGTCAAACGTTTCCGCCAACGCGGCAACATCGTCACGCTATTGCCTGAAAATCCTGATTTTGAACCGATCCGCGTCGATTTACGTCACGACAACTTTAGCCTCGAAGGCATCGCCGTCGGGGTACTACGTACAGGAATGTAATCATGCGCCAATCACAATTAGACCTGGGTTTATCCGAGATCGAATGCCAATCACCACCTGGTGCGACAGCGTTACCCACCGGGTTTAGCGCACTTGATTTGCACCTGCCCGATAATGGCTGGCCCAGCAGCACGATCACTGAGATTTTTTATGATGGCGCAGCCACCACCGCACTCCAGCTGATACTGCCTACCCTGGCGCAAGTGAGCCGCCATAACCGCTGGCTGGCGTGGATTGCACCGCCATCATTGCCCTATCGCGCCCAATTTCGCGCAGCGGGAATCGACCCTGAACGCGCGCTCGTCATCCGCCCCCACCCGCATAACAATGGGCTGTGGGCAGTGGAGCAGGCATTACGTAGCGGTACCTGCGCTACCGTGCTCAGCTGGGTAACGGAAGCCGATCATGAATCTATCGAACAACTGAAGGATGCCGCGCGCATTGGCGGCAGTTGTGGCCTGCTATTCCGGCCAATCAAAGCACTAATCGAGTCTAAAGCCTCTCACTTAAGGCTTCATATTCGCAACAATGGTCGCAACTTCATTATCCGGGTACTAAACCCGCAACTGACCAATAACGTGGAACTTAGAATCCAGAACGGATCATCGAACAAAATGAAATGACAAGATCACGCTCGACAAACATTCTCCCTATTGGAGAACGGCTATCGGTGGCAGATTACAAATACATTCTTACTAATCTGTTCTTCAAATAATTCTCAAACTCCCACTGCGGCAATGGCCGACTAAACAGATACCCCTGCACCACTTTGGCTCCTAGTTGTTTCAACAAATGCAACTGGGCTTCAGTTTCCACTCCCTCCGCCACCACGTCCAACGCCAAGGCTCTGCCTATCGCAATAATTGCACCAATTAGCGCTTCATCATCGGGATCATGATTGATATCGCGCACAAAACTTCTATCAATTTTCAGGATATCGAACGGGAACCGCTTAAGGTAACTGAGCGACGAATAACCCACTCCAAAATCATCCAGCGAAAGTCGAATCCCCAGTGACTTGAGATCGGCAAAAATATTTTCCGGCATGGATGATGCCTCCAAAAGCAGACTCTCAGTGATCTCGAAATCAATCACTCCCGCTCCAATCTCATAACGGGACATCACATCACGAACCATGTCGATGAATCCCGGTGTCTGTAATTGACGACTCGATATATTGACTGCGATCGGCAATACCGGCAATTTCCTCGATCGCCATTCACTGATGATTTGGCAAACACGCGCCAGCACCCAATTCCCGATTTCAACAATCAACCCCGTCTGCTCCGCGACGGGGATAAATCGATCCAGCGGCACCTGCCCAAAATGAGAACTATGCCAGCGCAGCAGCACTTCGGCGCCAATCACTGCCCCGGTTTCAATATCCACCTGCGGCTGAAAATGCAGATCCAGCTCATTGCGTTTGAGCGAACGCCGCAAATGCTCCTCCAGCTCAAGAGAATAGCTGGCCTGATCACCAATCTCCCGGGTAAAGAATCGGTAGGCATTACGCCCCTCATGTTTGGCCCGATACATTGCTGTATCTGCATTTCGCAATAATGCATGAAAATCTTCACCATCCTCGGGATAGAGCGCTACGCCAATGCTTGCACCCATAAACAGCTCTCGATCATCGATCAAAAATGGTTCCGACATTTTTTCAACAATTTTCCTGGCAATATCTTCGACGTGCTCCCGATTTGATGTCGGAGACATAATCACGAGAAACTCATCCCCCCCAAAGCGCGAAACGGTATCTTCATCACGCACCAGGCACCGAAGTCGCTTTCCGATGGCATCCAGCAGTCTATCGCCTGCCGCGTGCCCCATGGTGTCATTCACATTCTTGAAGCGATCAATATCCAAGAACATCAATGCCACACCCTCTTGGTGACGATGAGCGCTACGCAGTGCCTGCGCCAATCTATCCTGCGCCAAGACACGATTGGGCAACCCCGTGACCGCATCGTAATTGGCCTGCACCTCCAGCCGATTCTGGAAAATCTTTCGCTCTGTAATGTCTCGCAAAAACACAAGGAAATGCCGCTCGCCATCGATCATGATTTCTGCAATATTGGCCTCGGCGTGATAGCGAGGCGAAGGATCAATCTCAATCTCAACCTCAATATCTTTATAAGCACTGCCATTCAGATCAAGCGTCCTGACACCATCCAGGACCGCTATAAACTCGCCGACTTCATCTTTATTTCTCAAATATGAAGCCAGACGCCGTCCAACCAAATGCGATTCATCCACCCCAAACAATTGGCAGGCCCGCTGATTACAATCAATAATCGTTCCTCTCCGCAACAAAAAGACACAGTCTCCTGAATATTCGAATAATGTTTTATAACGCCGCCCCTCCTCGAGTGCCGCTGTCTGCAATGACTCTGCCATCGTGTTGATACCGCGCTCCAATTCACCCAGCTCACCACCCGACTCAGATTTGATCCGCTGCTCCAGCTTTCCATGCGCGATCATGGAAACCGCTGCCCTGATTCGTTCAATAGGTGCCGTAATTTGTGCCGCAATCCTGCGCGCAATCAAAAAGGTTACCAATATCAATAAGATTGCTATTGAACTCGAAATTACAACGGTATTTAATTGTTTTTCTCTCGTCTCCACCTTGCTCAGACTCACCATTACCGTACCGATTTTGACTGGTCCCTCCGCTACAGGACCAGTACTAAACAAGTCACTGGCTGCATCGTTTTCATTAACAATACCAATATTCGTCGCATAGACTTCCTGCATAAACTGAGCATAACTATTGTCACTCCCCTTAACTTTTGCCCACTCTGCAGACACTGACTCAACGATTACCTCGCCATCGACATTGAATACAGCCGTACGCACAACATCTGGCTCTTTTCTCACTGCCTCAACAATCGATGTCAACACCGCCACGTTATTGGAAAAGAGACCATATTCCGTGGTTGGCGCCATTTGGTGCACGATTGCTTTGCCGCGCAAATCGAGTGTCTGATCAATCTCATTAATCCGGGCGATGGTGTACACTATCGTCATCAACACCACTGCCGCAATGAGCGGTGCGACCGACAGCATTAGCAAACGTCTCTTTATTGTCCATTTATTCATGGGCCACCTGTACGTTCCATTGATTTTATTTGATCAACAAGCTTGCTCGTATCTGGAATTTCGATCCCCAGCCTGCGCGCCACTGCTTTATTGACACTCACGGAAAAATATTTTGGCCAGACTTCTTTTGATTCGCTGCCTGCACAATCAGACCGCAGGCAGCCCAGTATTTCAGCGGTCTGGCGTCCGATATCTTCTGGCTTTGAAACCAGACCGGCGATAGCGCCAGCCTGCACAAATCCATCAGAAAAGGCCACAATCGGCAATTTAATGCGGAAGGTCGTCAGCAATACCGCCTGCACTGACTGGCTATTGAATAGTTTGGCATCCGGCAAGGCCAGCAACACATCGACATCACGCATTTTCTGTTGCAGTGTCGTGATTATCTCGCCCGATTCCTCTACTTTGAATGCCTTGATCGTGAAACCCTTTGACTGCTCTCGCAATCGCAAATACTGAGCTTCAGCTTCACTTGAATACACCAGACCAATGACAACATCCTGGCGGTTAATAATCTCGTGGATGAGCGCCAGGTATCGTTTTAGTGGTTGATCAAGATACAGAACAAACGCGCTTTTACGCGCTGATTTAGCATCACCAGCTCCGAGCCAACGATATGTCGCGCTAGGCATTAAGGTATAGAGTACTTTTGCCTCGCCGACTTCGAGCGATTTCACCTTTTGGGCTGCACCAACCCCAACGGCAACAACAGTTCTATATCCCTCAACTTTCTGCCCCGGATTCAGCTCACGTTCTTGCCGCACAACCAATTCTTCATTCTGACCTGTAGATGCCAGCTCATTTCGCAGACCATCCATGTAGTGTTCATAGAGTGGCGCTTCCCCACTGAGCACCACCAAGATTTGTGCTGAAGCAGTTCCGGAAATCAACAAGGCGAGTAATAGCCATGCCAAACGCCACTGCCTCCCCATGACAGTGATGACTTGAGAAGTTTTAGGTCGCAAACACATCAATAATTCGTTCGCCAAAGCAGTGATTCCGCGCCATCCTTTTTGGATGTTTATTTTCTGGGCAGAAATGTATAGTTAGTTCTTAGCCATCCAAAATCTACCAGATTTTTGGCATAAATAGCACCCAATATCGATGGCTCGGAGTCACAAGGCTAACAGAGGGAGGTAAGAGACTGGCTGTCTCTAACTGGCCAGTTTATTGAAGATAGACCAGGATATCGCTGGCGTGATAGCAGCCATCACTCCCCATCACCCCATAGAGGTCCAATCGTTGGCCTGCCTGGAGGATGGACAGCGATTCCCGTGAGCCTGACAGGCTGCCATCCGGCGCCGTAATCACAGAGAAGACATTCACCGTTGCCGCTGGAACAACACAGTAATCTCCGGCACTGGTGCTGACGTTAAAGCCAGCGGTACTCAGGTGCGTCAAGGCACCATTAAGCATTCCATTGTTATCTGCATTGATGTCCAGATAGATGACGCCCGTTTCAATGGTGTAGTTGACCTTTGTTCTCACCAGCACACCTTCGACCTCGACTACCTGCCCGACCAGCATGGCCGACCAATCGAGCTGGACCCCATCGCGCGAGAACAATTTGGCACTGGCTACCGGTACAATCCTAAAAACACTGCCTGCGATATAGGTCTGCGCAGCATGAATCCCGAAATAGAATATATGGGTACTTGCATCCGGGGCAGCAACCACATCGCCCATCGCATGCCAGAATGCACCTTTCGGTCCGAATTCGATCGCCTCCGTATCCAACCAGGTAACACCATTCATCATTCGCACGCGACCAAACCCAATGCCACGTTCCAATTTTGTCACTTCACTCAATGCAAGCGTTCCCAGCCCCGAACCATAAGCCGCAGTAGGATTATTGAAGTAAAGACCGGTTTTGGCATTCACCTGCATGGTTATGCAATTCGCTGCCACATCCTGAATATTACAAACTTCAACCTGTTGCCTGGCGACATCGACTTTTGTGACATCACCTTCGATGCGTACTACTTTGCCCACCGGCTGATTTATGGTGGATATCATGTCAATGATGTCTATGAATACAACTGGACGGAAACGATAATCATCATGTTCACGATGCGATTTATCTTCCTTCTGTGAGTCATTACTTTTATCTGCCGCATGCTCAGAATCAGGCTTCTTGTCATTTTTCTTGTTCGACTTCGAGTCCTTATCGTCACCCGAATTTTTATCAGCCTCGTGATGACCTTGTTCATCCCGATCATGACCCACGATATGAATTGATTTTTTTGCGTCAACATCAACCTGGATGACTAAAGCTTTACCAGGCGCCAGCACAAACGACTTACGTGGATTCAAATCCAACTTGCCATTAGCCAGCAAACGCGGATGGATACGTTCCACTTCACCATCATCATCCACCTTGACCAGCTCAACATCTTCAAGATGCATCCTGATCTTTTCATATACGCCTGGGGGCACGGCATTATTGGCAGCGAATAAATCAGCGGTATTGCGCAGGCTGAGCAAATCAATCGTGCGTAAACCCTCGAACAGTGGCACATTGCTGCCATCCACAGCCAGCAATTCAACACGGCTGATGGTTAGATTGATCTGAGCGAATTCATCGGTAGGTGCGTCCGTGAGCAGCAATGCCACCGAAGCGGTGGTAGGCGCTGGAGAGGTTGTGCCTGACGGAGCCGCCTTATCGGTTGTTTCACCACAACCAACCAAACCTAACCCCAGGATTAGCCCCAGAATCAGGATCCCCCAGATTTGCAGCTTGATTGGGTGGCAAAACTTCATGGCGCACCTCCTATTAGGTTATCGACCTGTCAGAGGGGGCTTACTAGAGCAAGCGTGAGACCTGGCTCACACTTTATTAACAAATGTTAAACATTTAAAAACAACTGGTTACACGCATTATGAGACGCAGTTCACGTCTTTAGAGGCATACCAGGGGCATTCTGGGATTGGGTGTATAACAGCGAGCCTGAATCAGGGCCGGGGGACTTCCCGGCCCTGAGGGACTAAAAGAACCTGAAAGGCTAGTCGTCGAATCCGACCTTGATCAGGACATGGTTGGCAATCAGACAGTCATCCCCATAATATTGGCCATAGGCATCCAGATCCTGACCATTGGCCAGAGCAGCCGTGGTGACCTGTTCGGTTAGCAACTGGTTTCCGGATGTTAGTTTGAACACGGCTGCATTGGCAGCTTTGACACAACGATCACCGCCCGCATCGTGAATGGTGAACTTCATGGTCACTGGATCAAGGCCACTGATCGCACCACTGAGCTGAATATCAGCCACCACCGGATCGACAAAAATAATCGCTGGCTTGAGCAGCTGATCAGGTTCGGCATTGAGATCAACAACACCCTCGACCATCACTTCAGCATCCTTTGTCAGCAGCGATTGGCTCTGCGGCACGCCATTTTTGTTCAACAGCTTGGTCGCAGCCACTGGAGTCACATGCAACACCGTACCATCGGCATAACCCTGACCGGACGCCAGCTTCAGATCAAAACTGTTATCACTGGCCACTACACTGTTGATTGTGCCTTTGAGACGGGCAAAACCTTCGGCCTCAATGACCAGGGCATGAATATGGCGGTAATGCTCTTCGCTCTCATTGTCGCTGAGACTGTGGCCTTGGTGCTGAGCATCATGCTCTTCTTTATCATCATCTTCGTTTTCATGCTTACCATGGAAGAAACCGACAACGGTAATCGACTGCTTCAGCGCCAGCGTTTCAAACGCTACGGCATCGCCCAGACTATTAAATACAACGCCGGTCTGCTCAAGTGAAACGTCTATGCAACGTTTGCTGCCATCGTCATCTCCCAACGGCACGTTCTTAATCCAGGCCACATCCAGATTACAGAGACGCAAATCATGATTGGCAAAATCGATCCGATTGATATTACCGCTGATGCGCAGCAATTTTCCGGAAAATGCCCCATTGATGATATCAACGAAAATGACAGGCCGGAAAATATAGCCGCCATTACCCGTCTGCACGATATGAATCGATTTTTTGGCATCGACATCGATCTGTAACACCAAGGTCTCACCTGGAACAACAGTGAACTCACCGCGTGGATTGAGATCAATCTTGCCGTGTCCCGGCAGCTTGGGTTTAATGGTTTCGAGCACATTACCCGCCGCATCCTTTTTCACGAGTTCGACATCACTCACCTGCAAACGAATCTTTTCATATTTGCCTGCGGGCACAGATTGATTCAGGGCGAACAATTCGGAATGCAACTGCAAGGCCAGCAGATTAACCTTCTGACCGGTCGGATTGTTGTACAAGGTGACATGCTGACCATCGCCCAACAACTCGACCTGGGTCACAGTCAGGTTGATTTCCTGAAACTGGGCGTTGGGGGCATCCGTCAGCAGCAATGCCACTGAGCCGGTCGTCTGGGTCTGGCCACCCGTATTCGCAGTATCTTCCCCGCCGCCGCAGGCCGCCAACATCAAAGCTGCCGCGCCCACCATCCAGGCACGGGCTAAATTCATCAGGTACTTCATATTTCACCCTCAATAGTCTTATTTTGAAGGTGGCCATTCTAACAGAGCATCCCCCCGACTGGGCGTCGCTGGGGGGCGACAGATTGATAGCCGACCGAAATCACAATCCGGGACGGCCTTTTTTGGAGGAAGCGGTGAGAGTAATGGTCAGGGTGATTCATGAATCGCCCTTACGCCCCCTCAAAGGTAATAACCAAAGGCCTCATTGAACCGGTCATCGAATGCCTGCCGGTCAAAGCGATGGTTCTGGGTGCCGTGGCACTCGATCTTGAGCGCCCCCATCAGCGAGGCGATGCGGCCGGTGGTCTCCCAATCCATGCCGTGGAGCAGACCATAGAGCAGGCCGGCACGATAGGCGTCTCCGCATCCGGTGGGGTCCGCCAGTTGCTGTGGCTTGGCGCAAGGAATTTCATGACGGTGCTGTTTGGTATAGATATGTGAGCCGTTACCACCGAGGGTGACGATCAGGGCATCCACATATTCGGCCAGTTCATGCGGCGATTTACCGGTGCGTTCCTGCATCAACTGCATCTCGTAATCATTGACCGTGACCCAGCTCGCCTGCTCGATAAAATTCATCAAGCCCTTGCCATCGAACATTGGCATCCCTTGACCTGGATCGAAGATAAACGGCACGCCCAACTCGGCAAACTGGGCAGCATGTTGAATCATGCCATCGCGGCCATCGGGCGAAACGATACCCAGCTTCACGCCCTTGGCATCGCCAACATTATTTTCGTGAGAAAAACTCATCGCCCCAGGATGAAAGGCAGTAATCTGATTAGCGTCAAGATCGGTGGTAATGAACGCTTGGGCAGTATAGCTATTTTCGATTACCTTGATGTGCTGGCGACTGATCCCATTCTGATCATACCAATTCGCATACGGCTCGAAATCAGTACCGACGGTTGCCATCGACAGCGGATCCCCCCCCAGCAGCTTGAGATTGTAGGCGATATTACCGGCACAACCGCCGAACTCGCGGCGCATCTCCGGCACCAGGAACGAGACATTCAACATGTGGACCTTGTCTGGCAGGATGTGATTCTTGAACCGGTCGTTGAACACCATGATGTTGTCATAGGCAAAAGAGCCGCAGATGAGAACCTTCATATTATTACCTTCCTATAATTAGATTTAGCGTAAAAGAATAATCAGCCAAATGACGGCTACATTGACTAGCGATACAAATACGGCGGCGGAACCAATATCTTTGGCGCGGCCCGATAACTCATGATGATCGCCGCTGACACGATCTACCACTGCCTCAACGGCTGAATTCAATAACTCAACCATCAACACCAGCAGCAAACTGCCGATCAACAACGCCAGCTCGATATTTGATTTCGCCAACCAGCAGGCAAGTGGCGTCAACAATATTGTTAACACCACCTCCTGCCGGAACGCCGCTTCATGACACCATGCCGCCTTTAATCCTTGCCGGGAGTAACCGGCGGCCTTGATCACACGCTGGACGCCGGTGTCGCCGGGCTTAGCCATGTACAGCCGGTTTCCAGGTCAGATCCAACTCACGCGCGGCGCGCACATCATCCAGACGCCGCACCGGCAAGGTGTATGGCGCACCCTTGAGATGATCTGAATTTTCACGCGCCTCGTGTTCGATCTTGGTCATGGCATCGATAAAGCCATCCAGATCCTGCTTGGCCTCGGTTTCCGTCGGCTCGATCAACAAACACTCCGGCACCAGCAACGGGAAGTAAGTCGTCGGCGCATGGAATCCGTAATCGAGTAACCGCTTGGCAAAATCCATGGCTGTTGCGTTGTACTCTTTCGCCTGCCGCTTGAGCGTAATGATAAATTCATGCGTCGCACGCCGTTGCGGATAGGCCGCATCAAACCCGGCCTTGCGCAACTGTGCCATCAAATAGTTGGCATTGAGCGTGGCGTAATCACCGACTCGCTCCATACCCTCGCTGCCCAGCAAACGGGCATACACGTAGGCCCGCAACAACACACCGACATTACCGCTAAAGGCAGACAGCCGACCGATGGTTTGCGGCCGATCTTTTTCCGTCAACCAGCGGTATTGCTTGCCATCATAATCAACCACTGGCACCGGCAGAAACGGAACCAAGCGTTCACTAACGCCGACCGGACCCGCGCCTGGACCGCCGCCACCGTGCGGCGTGGAAAAAGTTTTGTGCAGATTCATGTGTATCACATCAAAGCCCATTTCACCCGGACGTACTTTACCGAGAATGGCGTTGAGATTGGCACCGTCGTAATACAATAGACCACCGGCCTCATGCACAATCCTGGCGATTTCCTTAATGCGACGCTCGAACACACCGAGCGTCGACGGATTGGTCAACATGATACCTGCCGTTTGCGGCCCCACCGCAGCCTTGAGCGCGTCTAAATCGATGTCGCCATCATCCTTGGTCGGCAGTTCGTGTACCTTGTAACCACACATCACCGCCGTCGCCGGATTGGTACCGTGCGCTGCATCGGGCACAATGATCTCGGTACGCGCATGATCGCCGCGCGCATCGTGATAGGCACGAATCATCGCCACACCGGCGAATTCACCTTGTGCGCCAGCAGCCGGCGTTAACGACACGCCCTTCATGCCCGTGACTTCCTTCAACATCTCCTGCAATTCATACAGGCAGGCGAGCAAACCTTGGCCACTGGATTCCGGCGCCAAAGGATGACGCTGCGCCAAGCCCGGCAACAAGGCCAGACGATTACAAATGCGCGGATTGTATTTCATGGTGCAGGAACCCAGCGGATAGAACTGGGTATCAATAGAAAAATTACGCTGTGACAAACGGGTGTAATGGCGCACTACCTGCAACTCAGATACTTCTGGCAACAAGGGGCGTTGTTTGCGCCGCAATGCCGCCGGAATGGCAGTGACATCCGCCTTGGTCTGCGGCATTTGCGCAGGCGCGTAACGGCCGGGAGTGGATTGTTCAAAAATCAGCTTCATCGTCATCTCCTTAGCCCAACACTTCCGTCAATACTGTGGCATAACGCTCAATATCCGCCGCCGTTTTGGTTTCTGTCGCGCACACCAGAATGGCATTTTTTAATTCCGGAAAATCACGCCCTAAATCGTAACCGCCGAAAATGCCTCGCGGCGACAGTTCCTCCAGCACGCTAGCCGCCGACTGTGGCAAGCGCAGCACAGATTCATGGAAAGTCGTGCCGTTGAAGACGCGTTCAACACCACGAATCTTGCACAGACGCTCAACCAACGCATTGGTATTCGCATGACTCTGTGCCGCGACACGCTCCAGACCTTCTGGCCCGATCAATGACATATAAATCGTCGCGGCCGTCACCATCAAACCCTGATTAGTACAAATGTTCGATGTTGCCTTCGAACGGCGGATATGTTGCTCACGTGCCTGCAAGGTGAGTGTGAATCCGGGCTTGCCATCGAGATCCACCGTGCGACCGATGATGCGCCCCGGCAATTGCCGCACATGCTCCTGCTTGCAGCAAATAAATCCAAAATAGGGGCCGCCACTCGATAACGGAATACCCAGCGGCTGGCCTTCGCCGCAAGCGATATCCGTTCCTGCGCCACCCCATTCACCTGGCGGCGTGAGCAAAGCCAGCGTGGTCGGATTAACAACGCCAATACTCAATACGCCGTTGGTCCGCGCCCAATCAGCCAGTGCATCAACATCTTCCAGCACGCCAAAGAAGTTTGGCTGCGGGATGACCAGCGCCGCGATATCTGTACCTGCATACTTGGCCAGACTCTCAGGCAGAGTACAGCCCTTCTCCGCGCAATACGGTATCTCCACCAACTCAATGCCTTGATGCCTGACAATGGTATCAACCACTTTGCGATATGCTGGATTGAGTGTTGCCGGCACTAGCACGCGCTTGGACTTTGATTTGCGATGGGCCCGTACCGCCATCAGCACTGCCTCTGCCAGCGCCGAAGCGCCGTCGTAAAGCGAGGCATTGGAAACATCCATGCCGGTGAGGCTCGCCATCATGGTTTGATACTCATACAGCAACTGCAAGGTGCCCTGACTGGCCTCGGCCTGATATGGCGTATAAGCGCTATAAAACTCGCCACGGGTGGCGATATCCCACACCGGTGCCGGGATGTGATGTTCATAGGCACCGGCGCCGATGAAATTCAATCCCAGCGCATCACCGGCGGCACGCTCCGCCATCAGGCGCGAAATTTCCATTTCGCTCATTCCGGCAGGAATATTGGTCAGACCTTTGATCCGCAGCTCAGCGGGGATCTCGTCAAATAACTGCTCGATGCTGCTAGCGCCAATGGCTGCCAGCATTTCTTGCACGTCACGTTCTGTATGTGGAATAAACGGCATGATGGACTCGCTAATAAACTTAATTAATGTTCTTCGGCCACGACTTTGGAATAGGCAGCAGCATCGAGCAGACCATTGACATCGGCAGGATTCGTCAGCTTCAACCGCATCAACCAGCCTTCAGAATAAGGTGCCTTATTGACCAGATCGGGATTGCCTTGCAGCGATTCATTCACCTCGACGATTTCTCCCGCCAACGGGCTGTAAACATCAGACGCCGCCTTCACCGATTCCACTACCGCGCACTCCTCACCGGCGCCGATCTTGCGACCCACTTCTGGCAAGTCGACAAACACCATATCACCCAGCAACTCCTGAGCATGATCGGTAATCCCGATACGAGCGGTACCATCTTTCAGCACCTCAACCCATTCGTGAGTTTTGACATATTTTAGATTTGCGGGAATGTTACTCATGTTTTTTATTTCCTTTGTTGATTTTGAAAAGTTTAATCACAATTCGATACACGATTTTCCATTACGTACAAACGGCATTTTTACCACGCGGCAATTAAGCGCCTTACCACGGACATCAACCTGGCAGCGATCAGCCACCACCGCATCGACACGTGCAAAGGCAATGGAACGATTCAACGTCGGCGAAAAACCGCCGCTTGTCGTTTCACCCACAACCTTTCCATTCAACTGCACCGGCTGGTGCGAGCGCAATACACCACGCTCTTCCAGCACCAGGCCGACGAACTTACGCAAACCGCCTTTGATCCGTTGCGATTCAAGCGCGGCACGACCGATAAACTGGCGATCACCTGGCTCAAAGGCGATCGTCCAGGTCAAGCCAGATTCCAGCGGGCCGACGGTTTCATCCATGTCCGAGCCATAGAGATTCATGCCCGCTTCGAGACGCAAACTGTCGCGCGCGCCCAAACCGCACGGGCGAACTCCGATTTTACTCAGTGCTTGCCACAGTGCCGCCGCCTGCGCAGCAGGCACCATCACTTCATAACCATCTTCACCGGTATACCCCGTACGCGCGATAAACAACTCTCCGGCGGCGCCCGCAAAAAATGGTTTCAGATTCGCCGCCACTTGTGCCTGTTCCGGCGTAAATACCTGCGCCGCCTTGGCCCGCGCTTGCGGCCCCTGCACGGCAATCATCGCCAATTCTGCACGCTCTTTGACGTCGATATCGAACTTGCGTGCCTGCTGTTCGATCCAGGCCAGATCTTTAGCACGTGTCGCCGCGTTGACCACAACGCGAAAAAAATCTTCTTGCACGAAATAAACGATCAGATCGTCGATGACATTACCATCGTCTTTCAGCATGCAGCTGTAAAGCGCCTTACCGGATTGCGTCAACTTGGCGACATCATTGGCTAACAAATAACGCAGAAACTCGCGCGTGCGTGCACCGCGCAAATCAACCACCGTCATGTGCGAGACATCGAACATGCCCGCGCCCTGGCGTACGGCATTATGCTCCTCGAGTTGCGAGCCATAATGCAGCGGCATTTCCCAGCCAGCGAAATCAACGATTTTGCCGCCTGCTGCGACATGTTCGGCATAAAGTGGAGTTTGTTGCGCCATCGATTTAATCCTTTAAAATGTATAGCCGTCTTCGGCGTGATATGAAGAGCGAACAAGGGGGCCCGCTTTAACCCAAGAAAAGCCTATATTCTTCGCCTCTGTTTCGTAATCTGCAAATTGTTCTAACGTAATGTATTCCTTGACCGGCAGATGAAATCGCGTCGGGCGCAAATATTGTCCCAGCGCTACCCGTTTCACACCCACAGCGCGCAAATCGCGCAACACCGCCAGCACTTCATCCTGCGACTCGCCCAGACCGAGCATGATCGCCGACTTGGCCTCAACGCGCGGTTGCTGCGCCGCCAGCGCCAGCAAATCCAGCGAACGTTCGTATTTTGAACCTTTGCGCACCGTGCGATAGAGGCTGGGCACAGTTTCGACATTATGCCCCCAAACCAACGCATTGCCAGCAACCGCATCGCAAATCGTTGCCACCGCCGATATCTGATCCTGCTGAAAATCGGGGGTCAGAATCTCCAGCCCAATCGTCGACTGTTGCAGACGCAAATGACGCAAGGTGGCCGCAAAAATTTCCGCGCCGCCATCGGCCAGATCGTCACGATTGACCGACGTCAGCACCACATAATCCAACCCCAAGCGCGCCACGGCGGCAGCCACACGCGCTGGCTCATCCTGATCTACCACACCTTCAGGACGGCCGGTCTTCACCGCGCAAAAACCGCAGGCGCGGGTACAGACATCGCCCAGCAACATAAACGTCGCCGTACCACGGCTCCAGCACTCGGCACGATTCGGGCAACGCGCCGATTCACACACCGTATGTAGTTGTTCGCCATGAACCGCCCCGGCTGTCCCGCCATAGTTCCCCTCACCGCCCAAGGGCTGGCGGATCCAGGATGGCATACGTCCGACATTCGGCAATGCCGAATGATCGAAGACCGGGATGTTGATTTCACTACGGGACATTAGGGCTCCATAAACGAAAAAAGGGCGACAGGTAAGCACAAAGCTTACCTGTCGCCCCTCTGTCCATTTTACCTGAGAGTTAAGACCTGGATGGTCCAGCCCCTTCGGTGGGCCACCTTTATCATTCAGGGGACCGCTCTCCAGAGTCAACCACCGTTCACAGTCCTGAGGCCTGAGCGATTCCGGGCGGGTTGCGCCTTCGGCGTCCCCCTGGCGGGGCCAGACGGGGAACTCTCCCATGAGCGGTAGCGGTTGAGGGAGACACTATACCTGCTGACAGGGGCAAAACCAAGCAGGGGAATCCCTTGCAATCATGTAGGGTGGGCACGGTTTTTGTGCCCACGCGGAAACCTGCGCTAACCCGACCTACGCAATGCGATTCAACATCGCCAGACTCGGCAAATCACCCATCTCACCCATCGCCAGATCCATGAACAGATGCTTCACCGGACCGGCAGTATTAGTAAGATTGAGGCCGACATTGCGCGCCCAGCGGACAGGCGCGGCAGCGGAACCGAACAGACGTTTGAAACCATCCATTGATACCATCATGGCGAGGTTGTGGCCCTTGCGCCAGCGTTCGTAGCGGCGCAGGGTGGCAAGACTGCCGATATCACGTGATTTGGCATTCGCGGCAAGAATCACTTCGACGAGCGCAGCGGCATCGAGTAGACCAAGATTGACACCCTGACCTGCCAGCGGATGTATCGCATGTGCGGCATCACCGACCAGAGCCAACCGCGGTTTGACGTAATCGACGGCATGCTGCAAGCGCAGCGGAAATTTGCCGCGCACGCCGACGTCAACAATGCGACCGAGCTTGTATTCGAAGGCCTCACCCAGGCGCGCGGCAAAATCTTGTTCATCCAGCGCCAGCAACTCTGTCGCTTGCGCTGGCGTGGTTGACCAGACGATGGAACAATAATGCAGATCAGGCAACGGCAAAAATGCCAGCGGACCCGTCGGCAAAAAACGCTGCCAGGCGGTGCGCTGATGCGAGTGTTCGGTTTTGACGGTGGCAACGACGGCGTGTTGATCATAGCCCCAACCTTTCACCGCAATCCCAGCCTGTTCACGTAAGCGCGAACGGGCGCCATCGGCGCCGACCACCAGCCGTGTACGTAATTCGCGACCATCTTCCAACTGCAAAACGACGTGATCTATTTCCTCGCGCCAGTGTTGCCACTGTGCCGGACACAATAATTCCACATTGCTCAGCATTTGCGCGCGCTGCCACAACGCGGATTGAATCACCTGATTTTCGATGATGTAGCCAAGATCGGCGACGCCACTGTCCGCGGCATCGAAATGAATTTGACCTTCGCCACTGGCATCCCAGACATGCATTTCCCGAAACGGACTGACGCGCTGCGCCAGCATTGCTTCCCAGACACCAATCGCCTCAAACACGCGGCGCGAGGCGTGCGTGATTGCCGATGTGCGCATGCCATAGTGCAATGGCAATTCGTGGCTTGGCGCTTGCTGCTCCAGCACCGCGATTTTTAATCCGGAATCAGCTAGTGCACAGGCCACCGTCAAGCCAACCATGCCGCCGCCAACAATCATGACATCGTATCGATGCGACATCAGCGCACCTCTTCAACCAACGGTAGACCACGTGCCAGGCGCGGCAATTTCCCGGCCAAACCCATCGTCTGCCGCGTGAGTATTTTTTTCAGCGGTGGCAACAAATCGAGCGCCAGCAATCCGGCATTACGCGCCGCAGCCACTGGCAGCAAAGGATTGCTAAACAAGCGCGCCAAACTATCGGTCAAACCAATCACGCGCCGGTGATCCCAGGTTCGCCACTCGGCGTAACGCTGCAACACAGGCAAAGCGCCGATATCTTCTTTGTTGTCACAGGCTGCTGCCAGCACATCCGCCAGCACCGCCACATCGCGCAAACCGAGATTGAATCCCTGGCCCGCAATCGGATGCAGTGTATGCGCGGCATTACCGATCAAGGCCATGCGTGGCCGCACATGTTCTTTGGCGCGCACTAATGCCAAAGGATACGCATTGCGGCGGCCGACTTTTTGCAGTTTGCCAAGACGGTAACCAAAGCGCTGTTGCAGCTCTGCCAAAAATTGTTCATCGGACAATCCCAGCACGCGCGACTCATCACCTCGCCGCACCGTCCACACAAGGCTGCAACGATTCGGGTCGTCACTGCCTGGTGGCGCATTGGGCAAGATCGCCACCGGCCCGGAATCAGTGAACCGCTCATAAGCAACATGTTCATGAAATTGCGACGGCGTGACATTGGCGATCACGGCAGTTTGGTTGTAATCCCAGTGGCGGGTATCGATATTGAGCAAATTTCGCGTCACAGAACTGCCGCCATCGGCAGCGATCACTAACTGTGCATTCAATGTCGTGGAGATGCCTGAGTGACGAACAGTAACCCGAGTTTCGTCAGATGTAACTTCCAAGGAAGTTAATTCTGCCGGACAAATCAGTTCAATATTTTTGTGTTCGGCCAGTGCCGCGCCCAGCACTGCGCCCATGGCACGATTTTCAACGACATATCCCAGCGCCGACACGCCTTCACTGCGGCTATCGATACGCGTCATGCCGCAATGACCACGATCCGAGACATGAATTTTTTTAATCGCAGTCACTTGATCATTCAGCGCCGACCACAGGCCCATGCTGTCGATAATCTTGCTTGAGCCATAGGCCAGCGCGATGGCGCGATCATCGTAACTGGGCTGACTCGCTGAGCGAAACGGCACCGCCTCGATGACACCAATGCGCAACGGCAGCGGGCTCAAGGCGCAGGCCATGCTGGCACCGACCATGCCACCGCCGACTATCAACACATCAAAGTCGATGCTCATCGCCGCCGGATTGTCTTCTTTTTCGGGACAGCTGCTAATTTTGTGACGCGGCCACGCGCCGCCGCCATCAAGGCTTCGATTTCATCCGGCTCTTTCGGCACACCGCCCGTCAGCACTTCATGACCTTTGCGCGTCACCAGCACATCGTCTTCGATACGAATACCGATGTCCCACCACTTTTTCGCCACGCCTTTGGTTCCAGCAGGAATGTACACGCCCGGCTCAACTGTCAGCACCATCCCCGGCTCTAATACGCGCCACTCACCATCGATCTTGTAATCGCCGACGTCATGCACATCCATCCCCAGCCAATGGCCGGTACGGTGCATATAAAATCGGCGGTAAGCCTCGCTCTTGATCAGCTTGGCGGGCTGACCTTTGAGAATACCGAGCTTGACCAAACCGCGGGTCAATACCTTTACCGCCGCCTCGTGTGGTTCATTCCAATGATTACCGGCCTGCACCTTGTCGATTGCCGCGTATTGCGCCTCGAGCACAATTTCGTACAACGCGCGTTGCTCGGCACTAAAACGGCCATTGATCGGAAAGGTGCGCGTAATATCAGACGCGTAATATTCATGTTCCGCACCGGCATCAATCAGCAACATATCACCGTCACGCAACTGCGCGTCGTTTTCGGTGTAATGCAAAATGCAACCATTGGCACCACCACCGACGATGGAGGAATACGCGACATGACGGCAGCCGTTGCGCATGAATTCATGTTGCAGTTCGGCCTCGATCTCATATTCCATCATCCCCGGCTTGCAGACACGCATGGCCCGACAGTGCGCGCCTGCGCTCACCTCAGCGGCACGGCGCATGGCTTTGAGCTCTTCCGCACTCTTGAACAGACGCATCTCGTGCAACAGGTGATCCAGCGCCACAAATTCGCCCGGCGCATGCACCCCGGAACGGGATTTGCTGCGCACCTGGTTGAGCCAGCCGATCATTTTTTGATCCAGATCCTGATGCGCGCCCATGGCATAAAAGACACGTTCGCAGTTCTCCATCAAGCCCGGCAGGATGTCATCGATGTCCCCGATCGGAAAAGCATCATCGGCGCCGTGACGGTGCATTGCGCCTTCCAACCCGGCGCGACGGCCATGCCAGGTTTCCATTGCCGGATCGCGCTCGCGGCAAAACAACACAAACTCGCCCTGACGCCGGCCTGGCGCCAACACTGCCACCGCCTCTGGCTCCGGGAAACCGGTCAGATAATAAAAATCACTGTCGGCACGGTAGGGGTATTCGACATCACGATTCCGGAGTCGGTGCGGCACGGCTGGCAACACCGCAATGCTTCCCGGCCCCATCATTTGCAGCAGGCGCTGGCGACGTTTAGAAAATTCGCGACTATCCATCGTTAGTGAAGCATCACATTGTCCGGAGGCAATTCATCCGTTCCTGCCGGCGCCAGCTCATCATGCAGCATAATGACACCCATGCGTACATATTCGATAATGTCGAACAAGGCGCTTTCATTTTCTTCTGAATCATCCGGCTCTTGTTCCAGACGTGAGATGTCCACCAGATCCTCGGCAAACTCCCGCGTCTCTTCGGAGAACATGGAAAAATCCTTCACCCCGCCCAGACTCAAGCCATACAAAAATCCTTCGCACCACTCGCCGAGCGCTACCGAACGCGCCAGCAACGGTTCATCGTCATCCGGCAGCAACAGGGAAAACTCCAGATCAGGATTATCAAGTTGCGCGACTGTCACATCATACAAGTTGCGGGCGATTTCCCAATCCTCATCCGAGGCCGTGACATGGATCGGCGCCTGGGCCTCCCAACCGCCACTCAGCAATCGCCTGGCCCACTCCTCGCGGTCCATGCTTGGGTGGCTACATAACAAACCACACAACAAGCCATGGCCCTCCGCCGCGCTCAAACCATCCCCGCAACTGGCCAGCCGCAAGGTCAAATCATCGTAATCGGGTAATTCCTTATACAAACTCTAACCCTTTCTTTATTCATGCAAAGTGAGATGCTCACAATAGTATCATGCCCTTTCGCAAGCGAAACCGTCTCTTGTCAAGCGTTGACCGCGACCATCGCCGCGCTCTATGATTGTCCGCCTATGAGCCTCGATACCCTCCGCAACTACGAACAAGAACTCAAGACACTGGAATACCGGGTCGAGGAGCTGATTCAGCTCTGTCAGCAGCTCAAAAACGAAAATCAGGCCTTGCGCAGCCAACACACGGCAATAAACTCTGAACGGACCGCGCTCCTGGAAAAAAACGAAACCGCCCGCCAACGGGTAGAGACCATGATCACCCGCCTAAAATCTATGGAAACTGACTATGACCACTGAACCAACCCCCGTCGTTGTCACTATTTTGGGCAAGGAATTCCGGGTCGCCTGTCCGGCGGATGAGAAGGAAAGCCTGCTCGATAGCGCGCGCCATCTCGATCTGAAAATGCGCGAAATACGCGATCGCGGCCGCACCCAGGGGGCGGATAATATCGCCATCATGGCCGCGCTCAACATCACTCACGAACTGTTAAAAGTTCAAGGCCAAAAAGACAAATTCGATGTCTCCTTCAGCAACCGTGTCCGCCAGATGCAGCATAAAATCGAGAACGCCTTGAGCAGCGCCCGCCAAATCGAATTTTGATGGCCGCAGGGGCGATTCATGAATCGCCCCTGCGGGTTCTTAATTTCATTTCATTTTCACACTAGCCGCCCCACCGGCGGTCGCATCCCCACTCACGTGGGGCCCCTGCTCCGCGCCTCGGGGCGGCCATTATCAAAACCCCCGTTTTCAGCTAGAATGGATACTTGGACATCCTCTGCGGTGTTCGCCTGCGGGCGGAGTAACCCTTGAGCCTTAATCATTAAACTCCGGAGGCTAGCCAGTAGACATCAGTGCGCATGTCCGCCAGTACGGAAAGCCTAACGATGTTTCGCCAGCCCCCACTTGAACCCTTGGTTCAAGGTCCGATGCCCCGACGGCACAGGCGGAGGATGCCCTTAATCATTTTTGATGTTTCACCACAGAGGCACAGAGTTCACAGAGAAAGCTCATATTCGTATACGCGGAATCTGGCTTAACAATATGTTTTGAAAGAAGTAAGAGAGCCCGCTGGAGATCGTTATCGCTCTGTGTACTCTGTGCCTCTGTGGTAAAAAATTATTATGACCGCGCGCGCCCAAATCAGAAAACGTATCCGAGCCCAGCGCCGCCAGCTTAGTCCGCAACAACGCCGCGCGGCCGCAGTCGCTATTGCCACACGTCTACGCCAAACCGCGATTTTCTTTCGCAGCCGCCGGATTGCGGGGTTTATCGCCAATGACGGCGAGCCGGATCTTACGCCATTAATGCACTATGCCTGGACCTTGGGCAAAGACTGGCATCTACCCGTCATCGGTTTACCCTCCACCCATCAGCTCTGGTTTGCCCCCTACGATGGTGATAACTCTTTGCATCTGAATCGCTTCGGCATCCCGGAACCAGCAGTCTCCATCGCCAAGACCACGCGCCCGTGGGGCCTGGACCTGATCCTGTTACCATTGGTGGCGTTTGACCAGCACGGCAATCGCCTCGGCATGGGCAAGGGCTATTACGACCGGACCCTGCAATACCTGCTCCAGCGCCAGCATTGGCACAAACCGCGATTGATCGGTGTCGCCTACGAATTTCAGAAACTCAAATCCATCACCGCCGAGTCATGGGACGTGCCGCTGGATGGCATCGTCACTGAACGGGGCTTTTATCCGACTTATCGCCGCTGAAAACAATCCGAGAACAAATATGCGTTATTGGTTAATGAAATCCGAACCCGATGCCTTTGGTATTGACGATCTGGCCAGCCGACCCAATCAAACCGAACATTGGGATGGCGTCCGCAATTATCAGGCACGCAATATGATGCGCGACGAGATGCGTGTTGGCGATCAAATCTTTTTCTATCACTCCAATTGCGAAACACCAGGCATTGCCGGCATCGCCAGGATTGTAAATGCCGCGTATCCCGATTTCAGCGCCTGGAATCCGGAATCAAAATACTTTGACCCCAAAAGCACCCCTGACCATCCGCGCTGGTTTATGGTCGACGTACAATTGGTGCGCAAATTAAAACGCATCATCAGCTTGAATGAATTAAAAAATCATCCTGCAATCGAAGAGATGCTATTGCTACGGCGTGGCAACCGGCTATCGGTTATGCCGGTAACGAATGAGCAGTGGCAATATATTTTGGATTTGGAGTGATCTGAATGGACAGAGAAGCTTTTAATTAGTTTGGTGCTGGCACTGGCCTCGCCCGCCCATTCTGTAACAGATTAGCCTTGATTTCTAAAATATCAATTGGACTCAGCGGCGCCACCGCTTGATTATTCCCCAAACTACCCTTAAGCATCACTACTACCGCATCGCCTTCAATACGAAACACATGCCCCACCAACGACAAATTACCTGCGCGATCCGGTAAATGAAATGACAAAATCAAATCGTCGTCGGCGTGTGGCATTGACTCCGCAGGAAAATCCCCTCCAAACTTGAGCCGCAATGAACATTCTGAGAAATCGAGCATCGTGCAATTGACCAAATTGGAATTCGGACCATCGTAATACTGCACAGACACCGGCATATTCGTCTGCAAACGCACATGCGCCCGCTGATCCGTTAACTTCAATGTTCCGATATTGACATCCAACATCGCCACCGTGACGCCCGCATAATAACCCTGATTCAACAGCGCGCGCTTTTGAACCGTCGTTTCCAGCACCGGCACGTGCTGCCCTTGGCGCTCTGAAATCAACGTGATCGTATTGCCCGGGGTTAACCCACCAATCTTATGCAACTCTTCACGCCGGTTATAATCAAGCTTCGCCTCACTTTGGTTCGTTGCCGGCACAACAATGCGAAAACTCTGAATACGGCTATAGGAATGCAGCTTGGTTTGATCGCTAAAGGCCATCGGGCCGCTGTCTTTATCGCACACCAGCCCCTGCACCGAATACACCAGCTCACTGTTGATCACATAGCCGATAATCACCGAATCGAGCATGATCTCTTTGCGATATTCCGGGTAAAAGCGCACTTTGGTACCGATGGGAAACAGGCGCATCAGGCGACACAAGGCACCTGGCTGGATTTCAGGCTTTCCAGCCGCTTCTTTACCGCCCGCCACAGGCTTTTTCTTAAAAAAATCAAACATTGAGCATTCCCGCTTCAAGAGCCCCATTGCCCAGAAATATCAATAACATCGGCGAACCCAGGGGAAACTGTAGGGGCGATTCATAAATTGCCCCTACTGCCGATCACCGGTTTCGATTTCCGCCACCCGCCCGTCCGTAAATACTAACCGCCGGGATAATTGACCGCTGGGCATATCATAGACCCACCGCTCCATAGGCACCCGTTGGCGGCGTTGCTCGCCATGAGCATCGACTGACAATCGCGTCTTGGTCTGGGGCCGCTCTTTCAAAACCGGTTTGCCGCAATAACGCAACACACGTGCCTTATCATCCCCTACCGCGATCACCTGATCGCCGCAGCGCATCGACTCAGCCAACGCCGAAACCGAAATCAAACTCATGATGGCGATACAATAGACTCTGTTCATGGCGATCTCAATCATCCTGCGTCCAGTGCGAACTGATTAGTCCGTAACAGCACCAAGGTACAGGCGCGCCAGACTTCGATCCCGGCCTTCTGCAACGCCGCCTCAAGCAGTGCATTCTCGGCACCGGGATTAAAAATCACGCGCCGCGGTTTAAGCGCAAGCATATCCTCGAGTAAGCCACTGGATTGCGCTGCACCCACATAGACTGTGATCACATCCACCGGCGGCGTTACCTCGCGCAAACTTTGCAATGTTGAAATACCAAGTATCGTTTCAGCACGGCGAGACACCAAGACCACTTGATACCCATGATCCATCAACATTTGTTGCGCGCGATGGGCATAGCGCTCGGGTTTTGCGCTTGCACCCAGCACGACGACCCGCAAGCTTTGTTTTGCCATATTTATTAACTAAGAAATAACTTGTATGCCGGATTATCGGTTTCTTCCTGATAGTGGTAACCCAACTCATCAAGAAACTTCTGAAATCCGCGTTTATCGTTGCGCATTACCTGCACACCCACCAGCACCCGGCCATAGGCGGCACCGTGATTGCGATAGTGAAAGAGTGTGATATTCCAACCCTCGCCCATTTTGGTGAGAAATTCGAGCAAGGCACCGGGGCGCTCGGGAAACTCAAAGCGATAAAGCAATTCATTTTCGACCGTTGGCGCATGACCGCCGACCATATGCCGGATGTGCAGCTTGGCCATCTCGTTATCCGTCATGTCGATCACGGGATAACCTTTGTCGCGCAGACGAGTCACCACATCCTCACGTTCGCCTTCACCACCGCCGGTCGTCAATCCGACAAAGACATGCGCATCACGCGCATCGGCGTAACGATAATTAAACTCGGTCACGCCGCGGCGGCCGATGGCTTGGCAAAACTGACGGAACGAACCGGGGCGCTCGGGGATCGTCACCGCCAGCACGGCTTCATTACGTTCGCCCACCTCCGCCCGCTCAGAGACATGACGCAGACGATCGAAATTCATGTTGGCGCCGGAATCAATGGCGACTAAAGTCTGATCTCTCAATTCTTCGCGGGCCACATATTTTTTCATCCCCGCCACCGCCAGCGCACCTGCGGGCTCGGCGATGGAACGCGTGTCATCGAAAATATCCTTGATCGCGGCACAAATCTCATCGGTGCTGACCAGGATCACTTCATCGACGCACTGGCGTGCGATGCGATACGGCTCGGCACCCGCCTGCCGCACCGCAACGCCGTCGGCAAAGATGCCGACCTGATCCAGCGTCACCCGCCGTTTGCGTTTCAAAGCTTCATACATGCAAGCCGCATCTTCCGGCTCGACGCCGATGATCTTCACCTTGGGATAAAGTGTTTTCACAAATGCCGCCACACCTGCAATCAACCCGCCGCCACCGACCGGTACGAAGATGGCGTGAATCTCACCCGTGTGCTGGCGCAGGATCTCCAGCGCCACCGTGCCCTGACCGGCGATCACCTCCGGGTCATCGTAGGGATGGATAAAGGTCATACCTTCCTGCTCACCCAGCCCGACCGCATGACGATAGGCCTCATCGTAAGCATCACCATGCAACACCGTGCGCGCACCGTAGGCCCGCACCGATGCTACCTTGATCGCGGGCGTGGTCTTGGGCATCACGATCAGCGCCTTGATCCCCAGCTTCTGCGCGGCCAGGGCCACGCCCTGGGCGTGATTGCCGGCCGAAGCGGCAATCACGCCATTGGCCCGCGCCTCCGGCGACAGACCGACGATCTTGTTATAGGCCCCGCGCAGCTTGAAGGAAAAGACCGGCTGCAAATCCTCGCGCTTGAGCAGGATATGATTACCCAAGCGCTTGGAGAGACTGCGCATGGCGTCCAATGGTGTGACATCGGCCACGTCATAAACGCGGGCCTTGAGGATTTTTTCGAGATATTTCTGTGGCATAGATGTAAGGTATCAAAAAAGCAGGGGGAAGTGAAAAAAGAACGAGCGTACCGTTGACGGATTTTCCATTCGCAACTTCTTGAGCAGCCTACGGAGCGAAGTCATAGGCAACGATGCCCCCTGACTTTAAGTTTCCATGAGGTAACGATGAGCCATCTCCTGCTTAGTCCATTCTACGCTACACTTAATTTCCTTAAGATAGTTTCCACACGGTGGCTCGCATAATGTGTCGTGGGCAACAAGAGAATAAAGGCCGCTGAATGCAGCTCAGGCAACGCTTGCGCTGGAACAACATAATGGGTACGCACCTGCGACGGGCACTGCCCATCCTGCTAGGTGGACTGCTGCTGACAGGACTTGCCTGGCATTTTACATCGAGTCGTATCAATCAGGAGGTGAACTCCGCTTTTGACGCTGCGGCCGACGCTAGTGTTGCAGAGATTACCCAGCTAATGAATATTTACATGGAGGCATTGCGTGGCGTCGGCAGCCTCTATGCGGCCTCGGAGGACGTCACTCGTACCGAATTCCATCGCTATGTCGAGCGTCTGAACATCGAGGAGCGCTATCCGGGGATTTTGGCCCTGGAATTCGCCCGCCGCGTCCCGCTGCAGGCCAAGACTACTTACGAGCGCCAGGTACGGCAGGATAGCAGCCAGGGCTCCGATTATGCCAAGTTTGAAATACAGCCGACGGGCCAGCGCCCGGAATATATGGTGACCGAGTATATCGAACCCATACAGAGAAACGTGGGGGCGCTGGGCTACGACTTGTTGAGTGAATCCCTACGCCAACAAGCCATCGAACAGTCACGTGATACAGGGGAACTGACAGCTACCGCCCCCCTCAATCTTATCCAAGGGGGCCGCCCGGGAGTCCTGTTTTTCATACCCATTTATCAAAACGGTGCGCCCCTACTCACCATCAGCCAACGGCAAGAGGCCTTTCTCGGTGTTGTTGTTGCCGTCTTCGATACCGCTGCACTGATGGCCGGTGCTTTACATCCGGCGACGCTGAACACACTGGCCATACGTATCTTCGATACGAACGCTGACCACACGCGTCCAGCGTCCTCCACCCTGATTTTCGATAGCTCGCAGCTCCCACATACCATGAGTCGTCCGATGGCGGCGACGTTGCACAAACAGATCATGTTCGAACTGGGGGGGCGCCACTGGCGGATCGAAATTGCCGCCTTGCCCACTTTCGGCGTACAACAGGGACAAACGCCCCCCCTGTTCGTCCTTATGGGGGGCGTCGCCATCAGCCTGCTGCTGTTTGGTACTGCCCTCTCGCTTGTAGCCCGGCGCGCGGCCCTCCGTCAGGCGGATCAACTGACGGCACACCTGCGCGACCAGGAGGAAACCCTGAGACTGGCCGCTCATGTGTTTGACAGCAGCTCTGAAGGGATTGTATTCACCGACGCCAATACCAGGATCGTCGCCGTCAACAAGGCCTACACTGAAATCACCGGTTACTCCAGGGAAGAAATCCTGGGCCAGAATCCGCGGCTGTTTCAGTCGCACTGGCAGGACCGAGACTTCTACGAGGGGATGTGGCATGCGCTCAGGAGCGATGGTCACTGGGAAGGCGAAATATGGGATCGACGTAAGGATGGCTCGCTATATGCCCAGTGGCTGACCATCAATGCCAATCGTGACGAGGCTGGTCAAATCAGCCACTATGTAGGCATCTGTACCGACATTACCGAACGCAAGCAGACCCAGGAACGCATCCAGCATCTAGCCTACCACGACCCGCTGACCGATTTGCCCAACCGGCTGTTGCTGCAGGATCGTATCGGTCTGGCCATCGCCGAGGCGCAGCGCGATAAGACCATGATCGCCGTGCTGTTCATGGATCTGGACCGGTTCAAGACCATCAATGACTCCCTGGGACATCTCGTGGGCGACAAACTCCTGCAGCAGGTGGCGCAGCGTCTTGCCTCCTGCCTGCATGAGGCGGACACCATCTCCCGTATCGGTGGCGACGAATACGTCATCGTCCTGCCCAACATAGCGGAGACGAGCAAGGTTGCCGATATCGCGCACGATATTCTGAAGGCCTTGTCCGCCCCTGTCCTGGTGGAGGGGCGAACATTTCATACCTCTGCCAGCATTGGCATCAGTCTTTATCCCAATGATGGTCAGGATGTGCAGACGCTGATGAAATACGCCGACACCGCCATGTACCACGCCAAGGAAAACGGACGTAACAACTTCCAGTTTTTTACCCCTCAGCTCAATCTGTGGGCCTCGGAACGGCTGGCGATGGAAAACGATTTGCGACTGGCGCTGGAACGCAGCGAATTCCTCATCCATTATCAGCCCCAGGTCGATGCGATCTCCGGTCGCGTGGTCGGACTGGAGGCGCTGCTCCGCTGGCAGCACCCCGAAAAGGGCATGTTATTGCCGAACCGGTTTATCCCGACCGCCGAAGAAACAGGCCTCATCATCCCCCTGGGAGAATGGGTGTTGCGCAGCGTCTGTAGCCAAGGGGTCCTCTGGCAGCAGCAAGGCCTGCAACCGCTGCCCATCGCGGTCAATCTATCTGCGGTGCAATTTCGTCAGGCGGATCTGGTGCAGAGCATCTCCCGCACCCTCGACAGCACGGGGTTGCCGCCGCAATTCCTCGAGCTGGAGCTTACCGAAAGCATGCTGATGCAGCAGTCGGCGCCCAACACCGCCATGCTAGAGCGCTTCAGTTCAATGGGCATCAAACTCTCCATCGACGACTTCGGGACGGGTTATTCTTCGCTCAGCTATCTCAAGCGCTTTCCCATCGACCGGCTCAAGATCGATCAATCCTTCGTGCGCGACATTACCACCGACTCGGAAGATGCCGCCATTGTCACCGCCATTATTGCCCTTGCCCATAGCCTCGAGATCGAGGTCATCGCCGAAGGGGTCGAGACCCGGCAGCAACGCGACTTCCTGTATCGCCAGGGCTGCTATCTCTACCAAGGCTATTTGTGTGCCAGGCCCATGCCCGCCGAGGATGTGGCTGCCTATCTGCAACAGATCGCGACACCCACGGAAATGCGGTTTAACCCAATGGCATGACCTCGCCCAGAAACGGCGAATGGCAGTGCCGGATTAAAGTGAAAATGATATGGCAACACGGGGAGCTGTGACGAAGTTTGAAATATCTGTTCTTTTCCCTTTTCCCCGATTTCATTATCATGGCAGGTTCGCACCACAGCCCCGAAGGAAGGGAGACCCACCATGACCATGACCCAAGACCAAATGAAAAAGGCTGTCGCCGATGCGGCACTGGAATATGTCGAGGCCGGGATGATCGTCGGCATCGGCACCGGCTCCACCGCCAATCACTTTATCGACGGCCTGGCGAAGATGAAGGGCAAGATCGAGGGCACGGTGGCCAGCTCCGAGGCCAGCGCCCAGCGGCTGAAAAAGCACGGCATCCATGTCTACGACCTCAACGAGGTAGGCAATATCCCGCTCTACGTCGATGGCGCCGACGAATCCAACAAATACCTGCACCTGATCAAGGGTGGCGGTGGCGCGCTGACGCGTGAAAAGATTGTCGCCGGCGCGGCGGATAAATTCATTTGTATCGCTGATGAATCGAAGCTGGTCGACATACTGGGCACATTCCCGCTACCGATCGAAGTAATCCCGATGGCGCGCAGTTTTGTCGCCCGGCAGATGGTGAAACTCGGCGGCGAGCCGGTGTATCGCCAGGGCTTTGTCACCGACAACGGCAACATCATCCTGGATATTCACCATCTCCAGATCATGGAGCCGACCAAACTGGAGGCCGAGATCAACAACATCCCCGGCGTGGTTACCAATGGCCTGTTTGCGATTCGCCCGGCGGATGTGCTGCTGCTGGGCACGCAGCAGGGCGTCAAGAAGATCACCTGAACTTTCCGGCGTTGCCGGGACATTCTGGCAACGCCGCCTACCCTATGCAACGCTTTCTCATCATCCTTGGCATTATTCTGGTTGTCGCCGGATTGCTGTGGCCACTGCTGCAAAAATCGGGGCTGGGCCGCTTACCCGGTGACATCGTCTTCGAAAAAGAAAACTTCCGTTTTTATTTCCCACTTACTACATCAATTATTATCAGCATAATCCTGAGTATTTTGATTTGGTTATTTAGTCGGCGTTAGATCAATAAATTACGCTGTCATACATCTGCAATTATTTTTTGCGAAATTATCCTTAACACGACCGAATCCATCGCCTATAGTGATAGTGATGCAGGGATATGCAACAAACGCAAGGAAAGGAAAGCCATGCGCGTAGAACAACGATTAGGAACGAGACATGATGTCTCTTTGGATGTGGTTGTCGACTATCGACATACCGGCAACCTGACCGCTCAAGCACACAATATTTCGGTTGATGGGATTTTCCTTCGTCCGAAGACCGCACGCATCCCAGTGTATGCCCAGGTGAATATTCTTTTTGAGCTTAATGGTCAACAATTCCAACGCCGGGGTTTTGTTGTGCGCAGTTCCACGGAGGGCATTGGCGTGCTGTTCGACAAACGCACCCCGGAAGTTTCGAGGCTGCTTCGCGCATCTGCCCTGAGCTAGGCGGCATAACCACTGACACACACCATTCTGCTGGATAACCATATCCAGCAGCGTTATTATTGCGCCCATCAAATTTCTCCTGATTCATCCGATAGTTAATTAACAGCCTGCTGAAAAACAACACTATCCGCTTTTTTGTTAACTCAACCCTCATGAACCCATTGCAACGCTACCAGCATGACCTTGCTCACCGCGGCTTGACGGCTGATGTGGCGCAGCAAGTAGCCCTAAAGCAGCTGGAGGAGATTTTTCGTCAGTTCACGGCTACGCCAACGCGCCGCAATTGGTTTGAGCAACTCTTACAATCCGAGAACAAGCCCATCAAGGGCGCCTATCTCTGGGGCGGTGTCGGCCGGGGCAAGACCTATTTGATGGACCTGTTTTACGACAGCCTGCCGTTTGCCGAAAAACGGCGCCTGCATTTTCATCGTTTTATGCAGGAGATTCATTGGGAATTGAAAAAGCTCCCCAAGAGTCCCGATCCACTCCAAATCATCGCCAGGCGCCAGGCACAACAATTTCGTTTGTTATGCCTGGATGAGTTTCACGTCAATGATATTGGCGATGCGATGTTACTCGGCGGTTTACTGACTGCCTTGTTTGCGCAAGGCGTTACCCTGATTACCACGTCCAATATCGCACCCGATGATTTGTATCGTAATGGCTTACAACGGGAGCGATTCTTATCGGCCATCGCTGCCATTAAAGAACATACCACGACCCTGCATTTGACTGGCGAGACTGATTACCGGCTGACATTACTGGAAAGAAGCGGTACTTATCATTTGACTGGTCATTTAACTGGCGCCGGAAGCGAGCAGGAATTGCGCGCGCAATTTCAGGCCTTGGCACCCGATAGCGAACCGCAACCCCAGACACTGAGCATTCACAATCGCAACATCAATGTAAAAGCAATCAGCGATGATGTGGTCTGGTTCGATTTTGCCGCGATCTGCGAAACGCCGCGTTCAGCGGCGGATTACCTTGAGATCAGCCGCCTGTTTCATACAGTATTGATCAGCGCCGTTCCTATACTCGAGGAAGCGAAGGACGATGCGGTGCAACGCTTCATGCATTTGATCGATGCGCTGTACGATCATCGCGTCAAATTAATCATCAGCGCCGCCGCGCCGAGCACGGGGCTTTATCGCGGCCAGCGCCACCGCTTTGCCTTTCAACGGACCATCAGCCGGTTGCAGGAAATGGGCAGCGCGGCCTATCTCGCTTACGCGCACCGGCCGTAATTTTAAAAACCGCAAAAAAATCCAACGCGGAGACGCAGAGGCACGGAGAAGTGAATAAAGCTTAACCGCGAAGGCCGCAAAGTAACGCAAAGGAAATCGAAGAAATAATTATCGTTTTTGCGCTTAATATTGCCCGGTCCAATAATTGAACCCATTGCATAGCTTCGCGCTACTTTGCGGCCTTAGCGGTTATCCGCTTTTCCTCCGCGCCTCTGCGTCTCCGCGTTGGATTTTTAAATTCTCAAACAGCTACCTTCGACTGCGCCGCAACCCGCACTCCCGCCCACAACAAGGCCAGTTGCTGACGATACATGCCCGTAATCGCGGCCGAATTACCCTGGCGCAGCGCCAGCGGCACGCCATAAAAAACCGACACCAGACTCACCATCACCGTTGGCAAATGAGTATTGGGCGGTAATTCGCCAGCCTCGATGGCCTGCTGCAAGGCACCCAGCCACAGCTTGTCCAATCCCACCGCGGCAAAATCTTCGATCCCGGTTGCCTCGGGAAACGCCAACCTCCGCTCAATGGCGCTAAGTTCGGGCAGCGCGGATTTCTCCCGCTGCCGCGCCTGATGGGCAATGATCTCGGCCATCAGCCCCGGCCGCTGCTGGAATTGCTTGGCGACACGATCAAACAGCTGTCCGATCAATACCAGCCCCCAGGCCTCGCTACGGCTCGCGCCCCAGGCGAGCTCCAACAACCACAGCTGGAGGTAATAATCGAGCAGCTCGTTTTTGGTGGCAAAGTAATTGAAGAAAGTAGCCTCGGAGACCTCGGCGGCAGCGCAAACTTCCTTGACCGCGATCTCGGCCAGCGGTGCCTTTTCCAAGCGCTCGGTCGCGGCCCGCATCAGTGCCAGCCGGGTGCGCGCGTGCTTACGTTCCCGCAACGTAGGTTTTGAATTCTCTGTCATGCTCACCTCCCGCTATTAAATTTAATAAGGTTGACTTTAACTTTATAGCCCAATATAAAACTTATGTCATGCTTATTTCATGACCTTTAACTGATTGATTAAGTTACTGCAATCAGGGACGATACGATACTAGAATCAGAAAAAATCCAACGCGGGGACGCAAAGGCGCGGAGAAATGCAAAAACTTAACCTCAAGGGCAGCAAAAAGATTCAGCGAAGATTTTTATTAACCACGCCCTTACAAATCCCTCGACATCTCATTATCGCGTGTGTAGTTAGGGCTTTCTTTACCCATCCTCCGCGCCTTTGCGTCTCCGCGTTGGATTTCGATCTTTAGGTGACACATGGACGTCTTATTCAAAGCCTTTGTCGTGCTGTTCATCGTCATCGACCCGATCGGCGTGGCGGCGATCTTTGCCGCGATGACACACAACGTCAGCCCCGCCGTCCAGCGCAAGACCGCCATCCTCGGCACCAGCATTGCCAGCGGCATCCTGATCACTTTCTTTTTGATCGGCGACTGGTTGCTGCAAGTGCTGGGTATCGGCATCCCGGCGTTTCGCATCGCGGGCGGGATCTTGCTGTTCTTGCTGGCTATCGACATGGTCGTCGCCCGTCAATCGGGCCTGCGCACTGCCACCGATCGCGAACAACACGAGGCGACTCAACGCACCGACCTCAGCGTCTTCCCCCTCGCCTTCCCCCTGATCGCCGGCCCCGGGGCGATGACCACCGTGCTGTTGATGGCCTCGTCTGCCGAAACCGCCCTCACCAGCACCGGATTATTGTCGATCCTGGTGCTGGTGATGAGCATCATGCTCGTCGCCCTGCTCTTTGCGCCGAAGCTCATGCAACTGCTGGGCGAGACCGGCGCCAATGTCATCAGCCGGATGCTGGGGCTGATCCTGGCCTCACTGGCGGTGCAATATGTGTTGGATGGCATCAAAACCAGCCTGAATTTGTAATCCCTGTAAAACCATTAAACCGCCAAGGACGCTAAGGGCGCCAAGAAAATCGCAAGAATTACCAACTTCGCGTTCCTTTGCGCCCTTCGCGGTTGTTAAAGATTGTTTTCTTTGCCTCCATGTTAGAATAGCCCTCTTTTTTTGATCCCCGGATACGGAAGGCCCATGACTCAGTTCGAGCAGCTACTTCAGCAACGCATTTTGGTCCTTGATGGCGCAATGGGCACCATGATCCAGCGCTACAAGCTGCAGGAAGCGGATTACCGCGGCGAACGCTTCAAGGATTGGCCGAGCGACCTGAAGGGCAACAACGATTTGCTGGTCATCACCCAGCCGCAGATCATCAAGGAAATTCACAGCGCCTATCTCGAGGCTGGCGCCGACATCATCGAGACCAACACCTTTGGTGCGACGACGATCTCGATGGCCGATTACGATATGCAAAGCCTGGCCTACGAGCTGAATGTCGCTGGCGCACGCGTCGCGCGCGAGGCGGCGGATGCCTACACGGCCAAAAACCCGGCCAAGCCACGCTTCGTCGCCGGGGTATTAGGGCCAACTAATCGCACCGCCTCGATCTCGCCTGAGGTGAACGATCCGGGCGCGCGCAACGTCACCTTTGATGAACTGGTCACTACCTACACCGAAGCCACCAATGGTCTGATCGACGGCGGCGCCGATACGATTCTGATCGAGACCATTTTCGACACGCTCAATGCCAAGGCAGCAATCTTTGCCGTAAAGAGCGTGTTTGAAACGCGCGGCGTCGAATTGCCGATCATGATCTCAGGCACCATTACCGATGCCTCGGGCCGCACCTTGTCCGGCCAGGTGACGGAAGCATTTTACAATTCGCTCGCTCACGCCAAACCGATTTCAATCGGCCTGAACTGCGCCCTCGGCGCCGAAGAACTGCGTCAATATGTAGAAGAACTGTCACGCGTTGCGCATTGTTATGTCAGCGCGCATCCCAATGCCGGCTTGCCGAATCCGCTCGCGCCCAGCGGCTATGACGATACGCCGGAGAACATGGCCGGCCACATCAAGGAATGGGCCGAAAGCGGATTTCTGAATATCATCGGCGGTTGCTGTGGCACCTCGCCTGATTTCATCAAGGCAATTGCGGAAACGGTGAAAAACATCCCGCCGCGCAAGATTCCGAATATTCCTGTTGAGTGCCGTCTCTCCGGCCTGGAGCCGTGCAACATTGGCCCCGATTCGCTGTTCGTCAATGTCGGCGAACGCGCCAACGTCACCGGCTCCGCAGCATTCAAACGCTTAGTCCTCGAAGGCAATTACGACAAGGCGCTGGACGTCTGCCGCGAGCAAGTCGAAAACGGCGCCCAAATTATTGACGTCAACATGGATGAAGCCATGCTTGACGGCAAAAAGGCGATGGTGACTTATCTCAACCTGATCGCCTCCGAACCCGACATCTCCAAAGTGCCGGTGATGATCGATTCATCAAAGTGGGAAATCATCGAGGCCGGACTGAAGTGCGTTCAAGGCAAGAGCATTGTCAATTCGATTTCATTGAAAGAAGGCAAAGAACAATTTGTCCATCACGCCAAGTTGATCATGAAATATGGCGCTGCGGCAGTGGTGATGGCCTTTGATGAAAAAGGCCAGGCCGATACTTTTACCCGCAAAACCGAAATCTGCAAACGGTCGTATGACATTCTGGTGAATGAAGTCGGGTTTCCGCCTGAGGACATTATCTTCGACCCGAATATTTTCGCCGTGGCCACAGGCATTGAAGAACACAACAATTACGCCGTCGATTTCATCGAGGCGACGCGCTGGATTAAGCAAAATCTGCCGCACGCATTGATCTCTGGCGGCGTCTCCAATGTCTCGTTTTCGTTTCGCGGCAATAATCCAGTACGTGAAGCGATACACAGCGTTTTCCTCTATCACGCCATCAAGGCCGGAATGGACATGGGCATCGTCAATGCCAGCCAGCTGGCAGTTTATGACGATTTACCCGAAGAGCTGCGTGAACGTGTTGAAGATGTCGTGCTCAATCGTCGCCCTGACAGCACCGATCGTTTGCTTGAAATTGCCGATCAATTCAAGGGCGTAGCTCACGCCGAGAAGAAAGAAGATCTGGAATGGCGTAGCTGGCCCGTCGCCAAGCGACTGGAACATGCGTTAGTCAAAGGCATCGACACCTATGCGGTTGAAGACACCGAAGAGGCGCGTTTAACATTTGAGCGCCCAATTCAAGTGATTGAAGGTCCATTAATGGATGGCATGAATACCGTCGGCGATCTGTTCGGCGATGGCAAAATGTTTCTGCCGCAGGTCGTTAAATCGGCGCGTGTGATGAAAAAGGCTGTGGCTCATCTCATCCCCTATATCGAAGCGGCAAAGGCCGAGGGCGCCACCAAGAACAACGGCAAAATTTTGATGGCGACGGTGAAAGGCGATGTCCACGACATCGGCAAGAACATCGTCGGCGTCGTGCTGCAATGTAATAACTTTGAGGTCATCGACATCGGCGTGATGGTCCCCACCGCCACGATCCTTGAAGAAGCGCAGAAGCACAAGGTCGATGTCATCGGTCTTTCCGGTTTGATTACCCCATCACTGGAAGAAATGACGCACATCGCCAAGGAGCTGCAACGCCTGGGATTTAAAATTCCGGTGATGATCGGCGGCGCGACAACATCGAAAGCGCATACCGCCGTCAAAATCGCACCCCACTATGAGCAACCGATCGTGTGGGTGAAAGACGCCTCGCGTGCAGTAGGCGTGGCGCAAAGCCTGATCTCGCCCGAGCTGCGCAAAAAATTTGTTGCTGATCTCAATGCCGAATACGCCACTGTGCGCGCCCATCACGAGGGGCGTCAGACACAGATTCAATGGCTGACTTTGGAACAGGCGCGCGCCAACCGCATCAAACTCGACTGGGTCAACTACCGGCCCAAGGTGCCTTATTTTACCGGCGTCAAAGTCTTTGCCGATTACCCATTGGCCGAGATCGCCCCATACATCGACTGGACACCGTTCTTCCACGCCTGGGAACTGAAAGGCAGTTATCCGAAAATATTCGATGACGCCGAAAAAGGTACCGAAGCCAAAAAATTATTTGCCGACGCGCAAGACATGCTCAAGCAAATCATTGCCGAGAAATGGTTACAGGCCAAAGCCGTATTCGGCATCTTCCCAGCCAATGCCGTCGGTGACGACATCGAAGTCTATACCGATGAATCGCGAACCAAGCTGCGCACTGTGCTCCACAATCTGCGCCAGCAACAACAAAAACCGGACAACAAACCGAATCGCTGCCTGAGCGATTTTGTGGCGCCGAAAGAAAGCGGTCTCAAGGATTACATCGGCGCCTTCGCCGTCACTACCGGCGTCGGCATTGACGAGCGTGTCGCCGAATACGAAAAAAACCACGATGACTATCACGCCATTATGCTCAAGGCGCTGGCCGATCGTCTGGCCGAAGCGTTTGCCGAATTACTGCATCTGCGTGTGCGGCAGGAGTTTTGGAATTACGAAGCACCACAAGGCAGCAAATCATCAGTGGCGCCTGAACACACCGCTTGCGGCTGTGGCACATCCCACGCGCAAAAAACCAAAGCAGCCCCCAACGAACAACAACTCAATGCCCTGATCAATGAGCAATATCGCGGCATCCGCCCCGCGGCCGGCTATCCCGCCTGCCCCGATCACACCGAAAAAGATTCGATCTGGGAATTGTTGGATGCGAAGAAAAACACCGGTATCTGGCTCACTGAGGCCAAGGCCATGGTGCCGACGGCAGCGGTCAGTGGCCTTTATTACAGCCATCCCGAATCCAGCTATTTCGCCGTGGGCCGAATCAACCGCGACCAGGTGGAAGACTATGCCAAGCGCAAAGGAATGACTCTCGCCGAGGCGGAATACTGGCTGGCGCCGAATTTGGGATACAACCCAGACTAAACACACAATCCCGATTCCGGGCGACTTTTTTATGGCCAAAAAAATAGTGTAGCATCAAGACAATGGAGACTTTATTTGAAACTCTAAATCTTACCTCCGTTTGGACGAAATAATTCTTACCAGTATCTACAACCCAACAAAAGGAACGCCGACATGCAATTCGATCCTGTGGTCGCCACCGATTTCACCAGCTTCAAACCCGGACATGTGGCCACCCACGTCAAGATCGAGCAGTTGCTAACCAAGATCGGGGGCGGTGGGACAGAGGGGGCTGAATTCAAACGGCTAATCCTCAAACTTGCCGGCTGGAAGTACGATCCGATTATTGGCTTTGCCAAGCACCCTGAGACGGCGACCCAGGCCTTTAATAAGGTGCGCGAACTTTTGGCTCAGACCGAAGAAAAGAGCGCTCTTTTATCAAAACTCGGTGGCTAGCACCTGACGCAATCTGCAACTGCAAATCGCCGGCTCTGACGCTATCATTTCAGAGTTCGCCTTAGCTGGATCCCAAGCACAGTCATGGCCAAACCCTCCAATATTGATCCCCGCCGCTGCCCGTTATGTGGCGAGCCCAATGATTGTGCTTTGGCCAATCCCCGACAAAGTCAGCCATGCTGGTGCCGTGAATCACCTTTTCCCCCAACCCTGCTGGACAAAGTAGCTCCCTCAGCCAGGAAAAAGACCTGCATCTGCCGGCGTTGCGCCCAAGCCCACGCTCCTTCGACAACTAATTGAATTTAATAAATTTTATCTTCAAAACCGGGTTCCAGGCTGGACAAATCAGGCAATATCCTTCATATTGCTGCGTTCTTTTTAAATCACTTTAAGAGTTTCAATGGGGAGGGGACAGCGATGTCTGCGGTATCAAAAAACGAAAAAAATAATAGCTGGGACTTGCCTGAAGGCATGGACCCAATGCGGGTCATGCAAGTGGCGTCTGGCTACTGGCAATCCTGCGTCTTACACGCTGCAAATAGACTCGACATTTTCAATCTGCTCGACGGCAAGGCAAAAGATCTGGACACGCTAACCCGGGAAACCGGCGCTGATCGCCGCTGTCTAGGCGCATTGCTCAGCGCGCTGGTATCCATCGATTTTCTTGACCGCGATGGCGATGTGTTCCGCAACAATCAATTCAGCCAAACGTTTCTCGCAAGTTCCAGCAAGTTTTACCAGGGCGGCATCGTTTACATGTTCGAAAACTGGTATCAGGCCTGGGGCGGCCTTTATAACACGGTGAAAACCGGCATACCATCGGCGCTGATGCACCAGGAGTATAGCGACGAAGAGACACGCAATTACATGATGGGCATGCACAATCGCGCACTGTCGCAGTCTGATGTGTTGACCGACTTGTTCGATCTTTCCGGCAAAAAACAGTTGATGGATGTGGGCTGCGGCCCAGCGACCTTCGCCGTGAAATTCTGCGAGCGGTATCCCGGCCTCAATGCCATTGCCATGGATCGTCCGCAAAATTTAAAGATCGCCAAAGAAATCGTCGACAGGTATCACATGCAGGATCGCGTCAAGCTTCTGCCGGGCGACTACAACACCGACAGTCTCGGGACCGGTAATGATGCCATGCTGCTGTCGTCGATGACGAATCAGGAATCGCCGGAAAACATCAAAAAATTGCTGAAAAAGTGCTATGACTCCATGAATAAAGATGGCGTCATCATGATCCAGGAGCAGTTGTTACATGCCGACAAAAAGGGCCCGATGCTCGCCGCCCTGATCGGCGTCAATCAGATCATCAATACCGTCAGCGGCACCTCCTACTCCACCACCGAAATGGAAAAAATTCTCCGCGAAGTAGGATTCGTAGACATCAAATCCGAGCAAATGGCGCCACCCAGTCCTTTCATCATGGTCTCGGGCTACAAGCGTTGAACCCGTAGGGGCGATTCATGAATCGCCCCTGCAAATTTCCGGCCTAGTTTTTTTTGCCCATATTCCGGTCTGATCTTAAGTAATCGTTCCCACAGCCGAAATATAAGGAGAACCTGCAAAAACAACGGTTTGGAGCAACCCCATGGGCCTGGCGAAAATCAGATCAACACAGTTCAAGGTCGGCGAATCCGTCGATTGTGATATTTTCGACAACAATGGTCTCCTGCTGCTTAAACGGGGTGCGGTGATCACCTCCTCTCACCAGTTATTGCAACTCGTTGAACGTGGGCTCTACGAACAATCAGCAATGGCCGGTTCCACCGGCTCTCCACGCCGCGCAGATAAAGATGAGAACACAGAACAACCGCTACCGCTGGAAGACGACGCCAGCCCATTTTTAATGATTGAAGGTTGTGCCTTCCGCCTGGGACGGATTTTATTCAACCTGACTCAAGGGCAGCAAACCGAAAAAGGCATCCTCACCCTTTGCCGCGCCCTGGCCAAGGCCTGCACAAAAGATCAGGATGCCGCGCTCGGCGCCGTGCATTTGCTGCATGGCCATGCCTATACCACTATCCATCCCATTCACTCGGCGGTACTGGCGCATTTCCTCTGCACCGTATTAGGCACAGATGAACAAGAAACGATGGCGGTTGTTGCCGCTGCGTTTACCAGTAATATCGGCATGCTGGATTTACAGGAAACCTTGCATGCACAAACAGCGCCGCTGACCGATCCACAAAAACGCGGCATACAGAATCATCCGGCCGAAGGTGTTGCGCTGCTAAAGAAAAATGGCGTTACCAATGACTATTGGCTGAACATTGTTCTCCAACATCATGAACGCATCAATGGCGAAGGGTATCCGCAAGGCCTCAAAGGTGACGATATCGTTTATGGCGCAAAAATATTGGCGGTTGCCGATGTTTACAGCGCGATGATTTCACCCCGTGCCTATCGCGAAACCATGATCGCTAAAGAAGCACTCAAAAACTTTCTGCTCAGCAAAGGCCAGGATTACGACGAATCGCTGTCCTTGCTGCTAATCAAATATATGGGGGTGTTTCCACCGGGCTCCTTCGTCAAACTTGCCAATGGCGACATCGCCATTGTTGTCCGCCGTGGCGCCGATAGTATGTGCCCGACCGTGGCCAGTATTTTACAGCCCAATAATCAGCTCTATATGAAGCCCGTGCTCCGCGACACGCGTTCGCCAGACTTTTTAATTAAAGGCATGGTGCAGCGCAATCCACGCTTAAATCTCAATCTCCCCATGATCTGGGGCTACGTTTGATATCCCCTCTGTTTTTCCTCTAAACAAGAATTAAAAGCTTTCCAGATTGCTGCCGATATTACTTATAGGCACACCATATTTTTAAGGGGGTGTACCATGCGCTACGCCTATCCCAGCCCGCAGGATGTGGGCATCAAGATCCCGCCACACTTGGTGGAAGACCGATTTTGCTCCGGCTTTCGCCATGCTTTAGAAGGCGGCCAAATCACCAAAGCCGAGCAACTGCGCCAATCCTTCCGCGAAGGCTATCGCGCCGGCAAGCTCTTTTTACGGGAACTGCGCCGCCGCTCCGGCATCGTCGAATTTCCATTCAAGGGCAAGATCAAGTTCCGTGCCACTACGCACTAAAAAGCCTGCTTGAGACGCAAAGAAAACCTATCGCAAGTCACGAAGGCTTCACGATTGCCGCCAGGTTAAGCCGAACTAAACACCAATAAAGACATATTCTTGGTGACCTTGCGTTTTGGCTGGTTTAATCACTATTTTTTAAGCGCTTGTCTTTTATAACCACCCGCCCTACTGTTAACCGATTATGCTCGATTGGCACTCCAAAGCTCGCCTCCCCACCCCCGCCGAAGCGCTGCCCGGCCGCGCCACGCCGATGGCGATTACTAACCGGCACTACGTCAACGGCCATCTGCTACAACCGCCATTCCCTGCACACTTACAGTCAGCAGTATTTGGCATGGGTTGTTTCTGGGGCGCGGAAAAACGCTTTTGGACGTTATCAGGTGTCTATACTACCGCGGTTGGATATGCCGGTGGTTTTACGCCCAATCCTACTTACAAAGAAGTGTGCAGCGGCTTGACCGGTCACAATGAAGTCGTGCTTGTTGTTTATGATCCGGCGCACATCGACTACGAAGAACTGCTGCGCGTATTTTGGGAATCGCATGACCCGACACAGGGCATGCGCCAGGGGAACGATGTCGGCACCCAGTACCGTTCGGGCATCTACACCTTCAGCGCCGAACAAAATGCCGCCGCCCACATCACGAAAGATAAATACCAAACTGCCCTGCAAAACACCAAACGCGGCACCATCACTACTGAAATATTACCCGCCCCCACGTTTTATTACGCCGAAGACTATCATCAGCAATATTTGGCAAAAAATCCCGAAGGGTATTGTGGTCTTGGCGGTTGTGGTGTAGTTTTTCCACGATAGTAAATCACTCACTCTGACATCATCTGATCGTTTCACAGGCAACCATTCTCAGCAACTAAATTCCCGCCAGATACCGCACGCCAATTCGATATCCCTTTTGGACAATATCACGATAATAACTGGCATGGAGCGCCGTGGCATTGTCGATCATTGCAATTTCGCCCGTGCTTTCGGGTTCGTCCCAGCGCTGTTCCAGCACGATATTACTAATCACTCCTGACATGTCTTCTTTTTCAAACAGTGGCGCGGAGGCACGCACACCTTTATCGATGCCGCGCACCACATCGCCCTCTTTGATGCCTTGCAGATGGCTGACAATATTGGCGGTGAAAAGTGTTGATGCCGTGCGTGGATATCTTTGCTCGGCATCGTAAGGATCACGGGTATACATAGAGTAACGAGTAGGTTGCAAAGGATTGCGGTCGATATGAAAGCGCAAGTGAGGAAATCGGTTGCGATGTCCTTCCGAACGCACAGCGGATGTCAGATAAACATTCCTCAATATCACCGGCCCGACTCTGGCGATGATATCGCACAGCCCGCGGTTGATCGTTAGGGCGTCGTCATACAACAACACTTCAACGGGGCTTTCAAAACGAACAATCACTCCGAAATGTTCAAATCCACATTCAATCTCGGCGAGTCGGCACTCCTGTTCCAACGAACCCTGAATGAGGCTAGCGTAATGGCATGCAATTTTTTGTTTGTAATACGTGATTCCGATTTTTGCCGTGTAGGCGTT
>JACQEP010000018.1 GCA_016200485.1 Gammaproteobacteria bacterium | reverse complement strand
GCCGTGTAGGCGTTGCCCTCCAACGCCCCACTATGCATAGTCTCCGGCTCGCGCTCGAGCCTGCTTAGCCAACTCAAATCAAAAGGGATGCGGGTCGCCATCTGTCTATCCGTTGTTATCGTTTTACCATCGGTATAAGAACTATCGTGCCTTCATGGCCTGGCTTTAGCCAACCCACCACTTTCCTTTTAAGCACGATACTAAAGGTTTATCCATAAGCGCCCGCTACCATATTAGTTAAGTGGATAACGCCAGGGTCATGAAAATCATCAAACCCAACATAGATGTGCAACACAACCGACAGATCAGAGCAGACCTGCTGCGGCTGATTGCACAACCGTCTGCGGCAGAGGCCCCGCCTTGTCCTAGTTGCACGCTACACCCCAAGTTGGCATGTTCCAGCAACTGCGAACATGCACCGCAACAGCTTTCTATCGATGCCGTTAACTATCCCATCGAAACCAACGTCGTGCCGTTGGTCTATGAGCTGGCGTCCGTGCGCTTAATACAACCCTGCTGGTCCTGCGAGGGCCATCTGAATCCTAATGGCGAGTTGTGGAAAATTCCGCAAGTGAGTTTCTATTCCCAATCACCGATCTATGCCCAATTACTGATTCGGCATATTTCAGCACTAAATTTACAGAAACGACTGACTTACCCCTGGCATGTGGCATTGTCCGATTTCGGCCAGACCTGGGACGTGACCTACACGCTGGAGCCCAATCTTAATTATGACCAGCCCCGCCAGGTACAACTTAATCTGCTACAACACGACCTCAATACGCTGGCTGATCACTTGTGCGTCAGGCTCAAGACGTTAGCTCAGGTGATGTTGAATGAATTAACGGAGAATGAGTCACGGTTACCACAATAAATCCACCACGGATAACTGAATACACTGCATCATTTTCCGTCATAGCTGCGTTATCATAGCGGCCATGGCCAAACGCCCACCAGACACACTCTACGCCAACCCCCAGCCGCAACTCGTGGACTTCGAGTTCAACGAGGCGGTCGCGCGCGTGTTTCCGGACATGATCCGCCGTTCGGTGCCGGGCTATGGCACGCTGATTTCGCTGATCGGCCTGCTGGCGGAACAATATGCGCAGGACGAGAGCCGCATTTACGACCTTGGCTGCTCGCTGGGCGCGGCCACCTTGGCGATGCGCCATCGCCTGCAACACCGCCGCTGCCGGATCATCGGTATCGATAATTCCAGCGCCATGATCGAACAGTGTCGCGCCAACGTTGATAACGATATTTGTGATGTACCGGTGGATTTGATTTGTAGCGATATCCGCGATGCAGCGATCAACGATGCCTCCGTGACAGTCTTGAATTTCACGCTGCAATTTATTGCGCCAACCGATCGCTTGACGCTGCTGCAACGAATTTATAACGGACTGCGTCCTGGCGGCATTTTGATACTGTCCGAAAAGCTTGTTTTCGATGATCCCCAGGTGAACGCATTACTCATCGGTCTGCATCATGCCTTCAAACGCGCCAATGGTTACAGCGATCTTGAAATCAGCCAGAAACGCACGGCGCTGGAAAATGTGCTGATTCCCGAGACCCTGACACAGCATGAGCAGCGCCTGCATACCGCAGGCTTTGGCCGCGTGCAACTGTGGCATCAATGTCTTAACTTTGCTTCGCTACTCGCCATCAAATGATGGGGTACGAGGATCTCTACCGGCGCTTGCGAGTGCATTCGCAGTTGGCTAAATGGGGCGCGCAATTGCCAGCGCAGATTGATCATATTCTTAACACCGGTCATGGCGATCTACCGAAATGGCGCGCGGCGCTCGAAGCACTGCCCAAAATCAACCCTGATCACATCGATTTCAATACTGCCGCCGTCACTGCAGGCACTGCGGCTGATTGCGATGTTGCCACGCGCACGACGCTGGAACATGCATTACGCCAATTGATGCCCTGGCGCAAAGGGCCATTTTCATTGCTCGGGCTCGACATCGACACCGAATGGCGCTCGGACTGGAAGTGGGATCGCATTGCGCCGCACATTACACCGCTCACCGGTCGCGCCGTACTCGATGTCGGCTGCGGCAGCGGTTATCACTGCTGGCGCATGGCAGGTGCGGGCGCCGAGCTGGTGATTGGCATTGATCCGACCTTGATCTACATCATGCAATATTTCGCCGTCCGCCATTTCACCGGCGACCACGGCGTGTTTGTCTTACCCTTGGCGCTGGAGCAACTGCCCGCCAAACTCGAAGCCTTCGACACTGTATTTTCGATGGGCGTGCTGTATCACCGCCGCTCACCGCTGGACCACATCCTCGAACTGCGCGACTGCCTCCGCCCCGGCGGCGAACTGGTGCTGGAAACGTTGGTGATCGAAGGCGATGAGGGGCAAGTACTGCTGCCGGAACAACGCTACGCCAAGATGCGTAATGTGTTTTTCATCCCCAGCCCACCGACGCTAGCGCTGTGGCTGCGCCGCTGCGGTTTTACTGATGTGCGTATCGTGGATGTCTCGACCACAACTACCGCTGAACAGCGTCGCACCGACTGGATGAGCTTTGAGTCACTTGAGGATTTTCTCATGCCCGGCGATCCCTCGTGCACCGTTGAGGGCCATCCCGCCCCACGGCGCGCGACTTTAGTCGCCAACCGGAACTAACGTCATGCAGTACAGTGATTTCTCAATCAACTTCACTCAAAACAGCGACCAAAGCATCTGCGACCTGCTCGCCTCGGCCACCGCTGCCCAAGGCGCGCATCAAGGATGCCATGATCAAGGGCGCAGTCCATCTGCAGCCGGGGAAGGGAAAACAAAAACGCCTACGCCGCGCCACTTATCAACCGCGCAGCGGTGACAGAATCACGCTCCATTATCAACCCGAGATTCTTGCGCTTGCGCCGCCACCTGCACAGTGCCTGGAAAATTTTGGCCGCTACAGTCTGTGGTTCAAACCGGCGGGCATACTGGCGCAAGGCAACCAATACAGCGATCACACCTCACTACTGCGTCAGGCCGAACTGTACTGGCAACCGCCGCGCACGGTATTTCTGGTGCATCGCCTCGACCGCGAGGCCAGCGGTCTGATGCTGATTGCGCATGACCAGGCAATAGCAGTGGCCGGATCGACTTGCTGCTGGATGGCAAGCCAGCGCTGACAGAATACACTGTGCTTGAGTATGACTCTGTTCACGACATCACCACGCTAAGCGTCATCATCAAAACCGGACGCCTGCATCAGATTCGCCGCCATCTCGACATGATTGGCCATCCGCTGATTGGCGATCCAAAATATGGCCGTGGTAACAAAAATGCGGTCGGTCTGCGCCTGATTGCAGAACAACTTGAATTTCGTTGCCCGCTAACAGGGAAGACGCGGCGGCTGCGCCTGGCCGACTATCCCGTAGTCGACCCTGAAAATTCCACCCAGGCGGCCGATGACTTTAGGAAGGATAAATAGGTAGACATTCATGAGCGCACAACTTTTCCAAGTCGTCGTCAGCGGCAAACTGGCCGCCGGTGCCACGCTGGAACAGGTCCAGCAAAACATCGCCAAATTGTTCAAAACCACAGCCGACACGGTGGGGCCGATGTTCAGCGGCGAGCGAGTGGCGGTCAAAAAGGATCTTGACCAGGCCACGGCGGCCAAGTATCAGGCCGCCCTGCAGCAGGCCGGGCTGATGGCCGAGATCACTCCCATGGCGCAGGAGGCGGCGCCAGCCACCCCCACTAAAGCGCCACAGGCCACGCTTGGGGGCGCCAGTATCGAGCCTGCGGGCAGCCAGATTGACCAGACGCTGCCCCCACCCCCGGCCCAGATCGATATCAGCAAGCTCAGCGCTGGGCCGGTGGGCGAAATCCTTTCCAATGAACCGCCACCCCCGCCGCCGACCATCGATATTAGCCGGTTACAAATGGGGATCGTGGGTGAGGATTTGGTCGAAGTCCTGCCCATTATTCCCCTGGATTACGACATCGACGGCATCACCCTGGGCGCGCCTGGCGAGATCATCATGGAACATGCGCCAGTGCCCGAACCCAAGATCGACATCAGCAAGTTTAAGTTAACTGACTGAACATAAGACCTTAAAAATACAAAACCTTAAAAATCCAACGCGGAGACGCAGAGAAAACCTCGCTAACCACGAGGGACGAAAGGGGCGTAAAAGCAGCTTATAAGGAAAACCTTGAACAGAGTGATCCCGGATGATTTTTGTTTTTTCACGCACTCCTCTGCGCCTCTGCGTTGGATTTTTTTGATTTTTTCCTAACACATCCTGAAGCAGCGTAAAATACAGCATGAGCAAACGTCCCCCCCTGCCGCCGCGCGGCCGCGGCGCCTTGAGCAATCCCGATAATCGCTATTCGCAATTTTCCAGCGAATGGATTGATGACGGCTGGGGCAGTCTCGAACAACTCGAGACCAAGATTCCAACGACACTGCATGTCGACGCCAGCCGCAGCGTCATCAGTTACAACCAATCACCTGACATTCCCTTCGATCGCTCGATCAATCCTTATCGCGGTTGCGAGCACGGTTGTGTTTATTGTTTTGCGCGACCCACGCATGCCTATTTAGGTCTATCACCAGGATTGGACTTCGAGACGCAGTTGTTCTACAAGCCCGATGCCGCTACACTATTGCGCAAGGAGCTTAGCGCCAGGAACTACACCCCAGCGCCTATCGCACTCGGTATCAACACCGACGCCTATCAGCCTGCCGAGAAAAAACTGCGGATCACTCGCGAAATCCTTGAAGTGCTGGCCGAATGCCAGCATCCCGTGACCATTGTCACCAAGTCATCACTGATCGAACGAGACATGGATATCCTGGAGGCATTGGCCGCAAAAAATCTGGCGAGCATCGCCGTTTCCATCACCACGCTTGATGCCGCACTCGCGCGCACCCTGGAACCGCGCGCGGCATCGCCGCAACGACGCATGGAGACCATTCGTCGCCTGACGGCTGCCGGCATTCCAGTGACGACCTTGATCGCCCCATTAATTCCTGTATTAACGGATCATGAGCTGGAAAACATTCTCACTGAAATTCGTAGCGCTGGCGCCGTGGATGCGGGTTATGTGCTATTACGTTTACCGCATGAACTCAAGGAACTGTTTCGTGACTGGCTGGCGCAACATGCGCCACTGAAAGCCGAACATGTCATGAATCGGCTGCGCGATTGCCGTGGCGGCAGCGATTATCAAGCGGAATTTGGTATCCGGATGCGTGGCCGTGGCATTTTCGCCGACCTCATCGCTCAGCGATTTCACAAGGCATTTAAACGATTGGAATTTCCCGGTAGCGAGCCACTCAGGAGCGACTTATTCCGGCGACCCAACCCCACACCGCAATTGGACCTGTTTTAGGCTGATTCGGGTGGACAAATCGCCCCGCATTGCCTTTACTAGTTATATGGCAAGTTTGCCTCAAATCTCCACGAAACTCTTAACAGCCTGCTGAAAAAGGGGATCAGGGGATGCAGCGCATTTTTCAGCAGGCTGTTAAGGAGAGAATTTTAGTTTGCTTTGCGAGGGTAGTATCATGCCCAGTATCCTCATCACCGGCAGTAATCGCGGACTCGGCCTAGAATGGTGCCGACAATACGCCGCCGAGGAATGGCGAGTCTTTGCCACCTGCCGCCACCCCGAGCTGGCTGAGGAATTGTGCGCTCTCGCCAGCAACCATCCGAATGTCTCAATTCACCGCCTTGATGTAACTCACGCTGACGAAATTAGAGCGCTGGCCAATAGCCTCTGTGACGAACCCATTGATCTTCTGATCAACAACGCCGGTATCTATCTCGAAAAATATATAGACGATCATTTTAGTTCGCTCGATTATGACGATTGGCTGGCGACCTTTAACGTCAACACCCTTGGCGCCATGCGCGTCAGCGAGGCCTTCCTGAATCACATTGCACGTAGCGACTGGAAGCTGGTGGTAGCGATCACCAGCCATATGGGCAGCATTGCTGAAATTGACGCACCGGGTAGTTATGCCTATCGTTCGAGCAAAGCGGCGCTCAATGCCGCGATGCATGGCGTGGCACGAGAACTAAATCGAAACGGCATCGGCGTGCTGTTGTTGCATCCGGGCTGGGTCAATACTCGCATGGGAGGGCCGGGGGCACAGATATCCACGATCGAAAGCGTACGCGGCATGCGGCGCATGATCGAAGGCTATATACCGGCCATGTCGGGTCAGTTTTACCGTTTCGATGGCAGCGTAATTCCGTGGTGATCGGGTGATCGCACTTAACGCACCGGAGAAACTTTACGACATCGCCGCGCTGCTGCGCGATCCGGAGCACTGTTGTCGTCGAATCCGTTTGGTCGTGGCGGACCGGCGAACAAGTCGACACACTACCCATCTATTATGGGGCTCAATACGCGATCAAGTTGTCCATAAGGCGCTCGAGATGCGGCACAAGGTTTCTTCGGGGCTACGATATCGCCATTGAGCGAACTGGAATGACCGGGATTATGAAAAAATTAGCGAAGCTCGATCGCCACCTAACAACCCAGAAATAAGCATTCCGCATACTAACGGCCGCACGTCAATTATCGCCCCATAGGTAGCGAAAATCACGTCGACTCATATGACATCATGTTTTGTTTAAAAATTTCAATATTAGACGCAAGGCCACTCATGGTCTATAGTTTATTCGAACTAGTCACAGTTTTTATGTTGATACTCATTATACTTAATGCATGGGAAAGAATTGGTTTCTATAAATTGGTTTCTATAGTTAGAGTCACCCGACATTTCCTTTGATTGACGAGCGGCGATACCCATCCGGCTATGCGCAAAGCTTCGTCGAGGAGGCGCACATCCATGAATATTGGCATTGGCATCGATCCCGCCAGTCACGTCAGCCGCGAACTGGTCACTGTCATCGAATCGGAAATTAAACGGCCAGATCATTACCAACCGCTGACCTTGGGTTCAGTACTTGAATCCATGTATCGAGGGCTATATCAGGAATTAGTAACCTCCAGCCGGATCGACCCTGATGTCGAACAAAGCATTCTTGATGAACTCAAAGCACTGGTGGAGGATTTTGGCGGTGATGCACCCGCCGAAGAATTCATGCACTTTGATGCCAGCCCGGAACTTGCTGCTGTCGTTGAGGTGATACTCGATCAATCCGACCCTGAACAGCCGCCGACATTAGCCACGGTACGCGATGCGCTGGCTGAAGGGCTAGGCGCCAGCCTTACCGGCAATGGCGTCCTCGATCAGGACGAGGACGACACCTTGCTGATAGAAGTCGATGAACTGATTGATATGCATGGCGCAGATACGCCGGCAGAATTTTTCTTGCGTTAACAATTATTAAAACCCGTAGGGGCAATTCATAAATCGCCTTGGGTAGGCGCGTAGGCGTTAATCGTCACTGCATGCAACTCACCACTGGTAATCTTGGCGCTTAACGGCGCCAACACGGCTTGTTGTTTTTTCAACGAACTCAAGCCCTCGAATACAGGACTGATGACCGTGACACTAAAATTACAACCTTCACCTTCGACACTGACCTCGGCATCTGGAATGGCGCCCACAATAAGTTGTTTTACTTCACTGGCATGCATTGATCTACTCCTGTCCAACACAAAATTCAGGGCACTCTGTTGAAACTACAACATCATTTTAACATGACGCCTATCCACGGCTTGATCAAAGGCGACCTGCAGAACGATTTTACCGGATGCACACTTCTCAAAATTCTTGAGGTAATTCGCTTGGTATCTCCACGGGCGCTTCCCCCGGCCATTCCGCAGGCTGGGTTGAAGGCGCTTCAGCCGGCCCCCCTGGTGGCACACCCACCGGCGGTTCACTCTCCGGCTGCTCCGGCGGGTAATCAGGTGGAATTTCGGGACGAGGTCGTGGCGTCATTATCATCATTTTTTCCTCCACTCGCGGTATTGAGCTGGCCGTAATGCGTATTGGATTCTATGATTGAAGTATAGGCCACCTCAGGAGAGACAACCATGCAATTGGCACCGCAAATCACCTTTAGACACATGGAAGCATCCTCTGCAATGGAAGATGCCATTCGTAACCGCATTGCGGAACTTGATCAATTCCACCATCACATCATGAGCTGCCGGGTGGTGATGGAACCTGAGTCAAGACATAGCCAAAGTGGCAACATTTACCGTGTTCGCATCGATGTGACAGTACCGGGAAGGGAGTTAGTCGTCAGCCGCGAGAGCGGCATGAATCAATCTCACGCCGATGCCTATGTCGCTATCCGCGATGCCTTTGATGCCATGCGGCGCAAACTCGACGAAGATGTGCAGCGCCGGCAGGGCGAAATCAAACACCACGACACGCCGCCGCATGGCAAGATTGTCGAGCTCTCAGCCCGTGAAGGTTATGGCCGTATTGCCACCCTCGACGGCAGAGAAATCTACTTTCACCGTAACAGTCTCATCAATGCCAGTTTTGACAGCCTGGAACTTGGGGCTGAAGTGCGGTTCGCGGAGGAAGCAGGTGACGAAGGACCGCAGGCGACGACGGTCAGTGTTGTCGGCAAACATCACGTCGTTGGCTAGCAACCTATTGAAAACACGTGATCAGGCGTATTTTATTCGGAAAGCGTCGCCAGTTTCTCCGAATCTGTAAATGCCGGCGCTTCACGATAAGGCATGCGCTTACCGATGATGCGTGTCACCCATTTGATCTTGTTGGTGACCTCCTGTAGATAAGCAATATCCCGAAACGGCCCAGACACTAACTGGCATGAACCATCGGCCTTGCAATCACGCAACATCACTGGCAAATCCAGGCGCTCAATCTTATTCACTTGGTCACGGGCATGGCTCAAATCTTTAAACCGCCCCATATCTATCCACCATGCGCTCGCCGATTTTTTCGCTGGTCCTTCCTTGATCACCGGCATGGCCACCCCCAAACCAGCATCTGCGGTCTGACGCATCCGCTCCCAGTCCTCTGCCCACATCCGATTCGGAAACAGCTGCGTCATCCGATTCACAAACACGCGCATATTGAGCGGTCGCCGCTCGCCATCCGGCCGCTGCAATTCCAAATACACAGCCCCATTGCTACGACCATATTTGAACGATTCGCTCATCACATGTACCGGCGTGCCTTTTTGCGCTAGACGCACCAAAACCTCAATATCTTCCGGATACATAGCAAAGCACCCGTGTTTTGCCTGGACACCAATACTTGCTGGCTGATTCGTGCCGTGGATCAAACAATCGGGTGCGGTCAAACTCATGGCATATTCACCCAATGGATTGTTGTCCCCTGGTTCGATCACATCCACCAGCGCTTTACCTTCCAGCAGCGCCTGATCCTTCATGTACTCCGGCACTGTCCAGGTGGGTTTACGCAGGCGTTGCACCACTTCATACCGCCCCTCTTCAATCTTGCGCCCTTCATGACCAATACTGATCGGGTAGGTACTCACCAAGGCCGGGCCTTGTTCCGGCTGATGATAGAAATACAATCTCAGCTCGGCGAGATTGATCACGATTCCTTCGCGGGTGCCGTGCGGGAGGATATAGCGGCTTGGAATCAGCACCTTGGCGCCCGCCTTGGGTTTGGCGGGATCGACCTTGGGATTAGCCACCTTGAGCTCACTCAGACCTACATCAAAACGACGTGCGATTGCTGCCAGGCTTTCCCCCTGTTTGACGACGACAAACTGAGGCTCGCCAACCACATCCCCAGTCGGCTGGACAAAGGTCATGGCGCGGGCCTGAGGTAACGCGAAAATCAACCCGATAACGGCCAGAAGCCGCCAGATGACTGCACGTTCGCGTCCAATTACGCAGTTATTGGCATAAAAACTCATCATTGCCTCAATTCGACCCACAACCCCATTAAGCAAGTTATCGACCGATCGGCATTAAAACTGTACAACTCTTGAGAAAACAATGACTTTTGAAGCAGTTACCGATCTTTATCAGTAAAACGCAGGGCCAGCGAGTTAACACAGTAACGCTGCCCGGTCGGCGCCGGGCCATCGTTAAAAACATGCCCCAAGTGAGCCTCGCAGGCCGCACAACGGATTTCAGTCCGCTTCATGCCGTGAGAAAGATCTGGCCGCTCCTCCACCCGCGACTTATCCGTGGGCGCCCAAAAACTGGGCCAACCACTGCCGGAGTCATATTTTTGGGTTGAAGCAAAGAGCGGGGCACCACAACAGACGCAACGGTAAGTGCCCTCCGCCTTGTGATTGTAATATTCACCGCTGAATGGTGGCTCGGTACCACACTGGCGCGTCACATAATACTGCTCGGAGGTCAGTTCCGCCTTCCAGTCGCGATCAGAAGTATCGTCTTTATTATTCATCAAGCGGGCATATCCGGGATTAAACTGCTCTGCAATTTATGGATTGTGTCTTTGAGCAGCAGTTTGCGTTTTTTCAAGCGCGTGATCTGTAATTGATCAGCAGTAGGCTGTTCTATCAGATGCCGAATCACATCATCGAGATCGCGGTGCTCGAGCTTCAATTCGATAATGCGCTTCTTGATGACCTGAATTTCATCGTCAGCCATACACCTGCCCCTATCCGTAATTTTTGGGATTATAGCGCAACGGGCGCCTACCAGCTCAGCCGCCTGCGCAGCCTTCGCGCAGCAACCGCGCCAGCGTGGCCGTGGCCGGGCCGACACGATTAGGCTGCCCGAAAATCATATACAAATTGACGAGTTGGCGCTGACCTTCACGCAAGGGCAGCGCCTTGATGAGCCCTTGTTCCAGGGGCATCTGGATACGACTGCACGGCAACCAACCAAATGCCAGCCCAGCAAATATCGTATCGAGCGCTGTTTCAAAATTGGTCACCGTCCAACGATATTCCGAGCCCAGCCAGCCAACATCCCGCTTACGCTGTAATCCGGAATCGCGAATCACGACTTGTAATTCGCGCCGCAGATCGTGCTCTAGCAAGGGAGGCTCGATTTGATGCAAGGGATGTGCGGGATGTGCAACCGCAAGAAATTCAACATCCAGTAACGGTTCGCCGAGAAAGCCAGGCGGTACGATGGCGCCAATCACCAGATCGGCCTTGCCTTCCAGCAGCGCCTCTTCCGCCCCCGATAATACAACCTCGCTGAGCTGCACCCGTGTTCCGCGGCTGAGCGGAACAAAGCGCTTTAACACTGCCATCAACTGCGCATTGGGAAAGGCCGCATCGACCAGCAACCGTATCTCGGGCTCCCAGCCCTGTTCGAGGTCAGCGGCAAATTGTTCCAACTCCAGGGCATCGCTTACCAGTTGCCGCGACCGGCGCAACAGGGCCTCGCCCGCCGCCGTCAACTGCGCCTTGCGTCCCTCGATCTCCAGCAGCGACATCCCAATCTGCTCCTGTAACCGCGCTACCGCGTAACTGACCGAGGATTGGCTACGGTGCAAGCGCTCTGCCGCCTGCGCAAACCCGCCGCAATCGACCACGGCCTGTAGCACCCGCCACTGCTCAAGGGTGACCCGCGGTATCTTCATTGTGGATATATCTAACATTTCGATCATTTTAGTCTAAAAATTGCGCTTTTTTATTAAAAAAATATAGCCATAATCATTTTGGTCAGGAATTACTTAACTCAAAGGAGATCATTATGGACAAAATCAGCACTTTCATCGGCCGCCTGTTAATGGGCCAAATCTTCCTGCTCGCCGGGATCAGCAAAATAACGCAATACGCTGGCACCCAGGGTTACATGGACGCCTTCGGCCTTCCCGGGGCCATGCTGCCGCTGGTCATTTTGCTCGAAATCGGGGGCGGACTGGCCTTGATTGTTGGTTGGCAGACACGTTGGGCCGCCTGGGCATTGGCCGCGTTCACACTGGTGGCGGGCGCAGTTTTTCACCACAATTTCGCCGATCAAACGCAAATGATCATGTTCATGAAGAACCTGGCGATAGCGGGTGGCCTGTTGTTTGTCGCCGCACATGGCGCTGGCGCCTTCAGCATCGATCAGCGGCGTCGCACAAATCGCACGACAAACACTCGCGATCCTCAGATTGCCGTCGGCTGAGAAAAATTACCGCCCTCATAACAACGGGGGCGGTTACACTAAATGAATTCGCTAGCGACTCACCATTGACGACAAATAAAATTAGCCCCCCCAGGAGATCGACATGAGCATGTTTACCAAAAAGTCACCGTATGAAGTAAAGATTGAAGCCGGTGACACCGCTTATTTTTGCCAGTGCGGCCACACGAAAAAACCGCCCTATTGCGACGGTAGCCATCTCAATCATCCACCCGCACAGCCTTTCGAGTTTGATGCGACTGAGGACGCTAGCGTGTGGGTATGCGGCTGTGGCCGCAGTGGCAACAAACCTTGGTGCGACGGCACTCACAAAAAATAAGGAGGTGCAGTGATGCCCACAATCCGCAAGGCAGTTGAAACCCAGGAAGGCGACGGCGTTAACGTCCGGCGGCTGATGCCCATCGCCGGTTTTCGCAACCACGATCCCTTCGTATTATGGGATGACTTTTCAATCGGTGCCGGACACGGTTTTCCCGATCACCCTCATCTCGGCTTCGAGGCCATTACCTATCTCTTCACCGGCTCGATTCGTCATGAGGACAATCTCGGCAATCGTTCCACCGTGCACGGCGGCGGCGCCCAGCGCTTCACTGCGGGGCGCGGGCTTGTCCACTCCGAAATGCCCGGTGCCAGCGGCATCAATCGCGGCATTCAATTGTGGATCAATTTGCCAAAGCGATTAAAAGCTATAGATCCAGAATACCAGCAGGTTGATAACGGCGAATTTCCAGTCATCGACATTGAGCATGGCCAACAAAAAATTCTGGTCGGTGAGAATTCACCTCTCAAGCTACGCACACCGGTTCGTTATTACGACATCCAACTCAATCACGGCGGCCGCTATCGTGATGCGCTCACCGCCAATGAACGTGGCCTGATTTATATCGTTGATGGCAGCGCGCAACTGGCAGTCACAACACTCACCACCGGTCAGGCTATTTTTCTAGAAGCCGGAGAATCATTGGACATCCACACCATCGACGGCTGCCATCTAATGGCTTGCTACGGTCAGCCACATGGTGAACCCATTCTTCAATACGGGCCGTTTGTGGATTAGTCCCACACAAATTGCATTGAACTATGTTTGCAAATCAGCAAGTGTAAAACACTGCATCTCTCAACCTAACAGGCCAGTAATCTGCGTGGCCAGTTTATGCGCCTCGCCAACAATTGCCCCAGCCAGCACAAAACCTTTTTTTTCACCGCCCTCACCCATAAACATGGCGCGAATGTCATCACCCTCGGCTTCGATTTGCCAAGCACCTGCTGCGCTCTGTGCAGGCGGTGAAATAACGATGGGGAACACTGGCGTTTTCACCGCCACCGGCATTGCCGGATAAATCACTTTGGTCGGCCGCCCCGCCAGCGTCGGCCCTAATGCACGCACTGCGCGCATTAGGGGCATAACAAATGGCAATACATGGCCCACTACTTCTGCACAGTCTCCGAGCGCGTAAATGTCTTCAGCGGAAGTTCTCAGAAATTGATCTACTACTATGCCGCGATTCACTGTCAATCCTGCCGTCCGCGCCAGACCAATATTAGGTTGCAAGCCGATGGCAGATAACACGACATCGGCCACAATCTCCTGGCCGCTCACCAGACATACACGAAACCTACCATCAGATCGATCAATACGACTTACAGTTTCGCTGCCATGCCAAACAACACCTATACTCTTCAGCTTTTGCTGTAACTTGGCGCCAACAACCTCTGGCAACAGCCGCCCCAGCGGCAACGGATTGCGATCAAGAATATCAACGTGGTAGCCGCCGTTCGCCAGATCATTGGCAAATTCACAGCCAATCAAACCGCCGCCAAGTATTACTATGCTTTTTCTACCCTCAATAGCCCTGCGAAATTGATCATAGTCCTGCAAACTATTGACCGACAGCACTGCATCTGCAGCATCGCCATTTAAAGACAATCGAATTGGGTTCGCACCCAAGGCCAACACCAGTTGGCTGTACTTAATCCGCTCATTGCCGATGCTGATTTCATGTGCTGCACTATTGATCGCAGTGACACGGGTTTGTGACCGGATATCTGCATTTAATTGCGCCGCCATGGCACTTGCATCTGCCATCGCCAACTGATCAGCGGTTTTACCCTTGCTGATGGCATTGGAGAGCATGGGTTTTGAATACGAACGACCATCATCACCGGTAATGATCATCAACGGCGTGGCGGTATCCAGCTTACGAAATTCCTTGGCCACGCCATAGCCAGCCAAACCGCTACCGATGATGATGACAGGTGCCATATTCTTATATCTCCACCATTTCAAAATCTTCTTTGGTGACGCCGCAATCCGGGCAACTCCAGTTAGCCGGAATATCCTGCCAACGCGTGCCGGGAACGATGCCGTCTTCCGGTATGCCTTTCGCTTCGTCGTAGATGTAACCGCAAACAATACATTGCCACTTTTTCATGTCTTGCTCCTTCATTCAAGAATTATTGGTTAAGCTTTCACTTTATTGAGCGTGTCACGGTAATGATTGGCATGACGCTCTTCGACCTTGGCCAATGCCGCAAAGCGCTTGGCGGCTTTTTCCAGAACAGCGACAAAACGTTCGGCATGTTCCTTCGATTCGGCGATTTGCTCATCGATCTCCTTCACCGCGGCATGATCACGCTCTTCTAATGCCGTGTGACGGAAGGCCGGATACATTTCCGTGTATTCATAAGTCTCGCCGTCGATGGCCAGTTGCAGCATCTTTTCCACCGTCAAAGTATCCGTGGGATAGAGCAACTCCAGGTGGCCGAAGGCATGCGCAGTTTCCTGCTCAGCCGTTTGCTCGAACACCTTGGCCACCTCTTCTGCCCCTAACTCGCGGCAACGCTTGGCGAAATAGAGATACTTGCGATTGGCCATAGATTCACCGGCGAAGGCAGATTCCAGGTTGTGGATGGTCTTGGTTACCGTTTTGTCGGTCATGGTCTTACTCCTTGTGGGTTTGGCTCTCTGTTGGAAATAAGATTACTGCCGATCTATAATTCAATCCAATTGATTAAATTTATGTTAATAATTGATATAGTAGATTTATGTATCTACCCTCTCTAAAGCAGCTCCAATATTTGCTGGCGGTAGTGGAATTGCGCCACTTTGGTAAGGCGGCGGAGCGCTGCTTTGTTACCCAATCCACCCTCAGTACCGGCATCCAGGAGCTTGAGACTCTGTTGGGCATTCGGCTCCTGGAGCGCACCAAGCGCAAGGTCGCCCCCACCCCGCTGGGGCTGGAATTGGCGGACAAGGCGCGCCAGATCCTGCAACTGTCTGCGGAATTAGTGGAAACGGCACAGACCGAACATGCGCCGCTAAGTGGAGTACTGAAATTAGGCGTGATCCCCACCATCGGCCCATTTCTGTTGCCACGGGTGTTGCCGCAAATTCGTGATCGATTTTCGGAATTGCAGCTTTATTTGATTGAAGATCAAACGGCCAGGCTCCTGCAACGACTCGACAACGGCGAGCTCGACTGCGCGATCATCGCCTTACCTTATGAGCTGGGCCGCTTGGAGCATCGAGTGTTTCTTAAAGAAACTTTTTGGGTTGCGTTTCCTGCAGATCATCCCTTGAGCGCTGGCGGACCGATTCCGTCCATCGACTTACCGGCAGATGAACTGTTATTACTGGAAGAAGGCCACTGCCTACGCGATCACGCACTTTCGGCTTGCCATCGCAGTGGCTTGCAACGTAGCACCGCCTTTCAGGGGACCAGTCTCTACACCTTGCTGGAGATGGTTGCTGGCGGTCAGGGCATCACATTATTACCGGAGATGGCGATCAAATCAGGCTTCGTCAATCAGAAACGCATCCGCTTACGGCCGTTGGCAGAAATAGGCCCGCATCGTGAAATTGGCCTGGTGTGGCGAGCCACCTATCATCGCAAAAAAGACTTGTGCTTGCTCGCTGAAACAATTCAGCAAATTTTGTAACTTTAAAACCTCGAACATTCACATTGAAAAGATCAAGTCGCAAGCTATGCTTACCAACATTGGGAACCTCTGATTAATTTGATCAAGCAGATGGATGCAAGGCGCAAATGGGCGAAAAAGCGGAGTTTACACGCAGTAAATGAGCATTTTGAGCCCATTTGCAACGCCGCAGACACTGCTTCAGCGGATTAATCAGAGGTTCCATAACTAAATCGTGTCAGGAATAACACCATTACCCGAGGGAGATATCTTAATGAGACTGAATAACATGTTCGCGTTAGTCGCCGGGGCTGTCTTGGTTTTTGCCGCGCAAACGGGATTAGCAAGTATCATTACCTATACGACAACACTTTCCGGCGCGGCTGAGAGCCCAGCTAATGCCTCCGCGGGAACAGGTTCCGTCATGCTGAGTTACGACTCAAACCTGAAGACATTGCAGGTCGATGTATCGTTTTCAGGGTTAACCGGAAATGTCTCCGCCGCCCATATTCATTGTTGCACATCAATCGCGGGGGCGGGGAACATCGGCGTCGCCACGACAACCCCGACCTTCCCCAGTTTTCCGGCGGGAGTAACAGCCGGGGCTTATAGTCATTTGTTCGATCTCACCGATTTGGCAAGTTTCAATTCGCCTTTTGTAATCAACAACGGCGGCACGGCCGCAAACGCAGAAACAGCACTGATTAAGGGACTGGATGATGGAAAAGCGTATTTTAACATTCACACCAACGCTTTCCCGGGCGGCGAAATTCGCGGTTTCCTGGCCGTACCTGAACCCTCATCCCTGTTGCTCGCGGGCTTGGGGTTGGGACTTGTTGTTCTACAACGGAGACAAACTTCCTGATTAATTAAATCTTACGCGACCGTCCCGATCATTTGATAACCCGCAACAAACGTTCCAATCGAGGAACCCAGCCCGCTGAAAAAATAGACCAGAAAAGTACGCGCCACACGATTACTCCACCAGCCCTTGATGCCGGCCGCATCTGCACGCAAGCGGCTGAAATCGCTGACGAGTGGTTTACGCAACCACGCTTCAACCGCGCCGGAAATCATTCCGGCGCTCACGATTGGATTTAACGCGGTAAGTGGCGCGGCCACAAAGGCGCTGAGAATGGTGAGCGGATGCCCGGCGGCAATCAATGCGCCAATTGCTGCTAATGTCCCGTGCACAAACACCCAGGTGGCAACCATTCCCCAGCCGATTGCGCTGCTCTTGGTAAAACCAATAGCAAAACCCAACATGATGAGCGCAACGAACGACCACGACAACCAATGCACAATCCTCGACGCTGGCGGGACAACATCAAGCTCGGCACAGGTTTCCTGTGGTGTTCGCTCCGAGTTGCGAGCCGCATCAATACCACGGCGCATACCCGCAAGATGACCCGCCCCCACCACGACCAGCATGTTTCGATAATTCTTTTCTTTGAGCTCCTGCACCAGTTTTGCAACCATGTAATGATCACGCTCATCCACCAACGGGTTATAGATATCCGCAGAAGTTTCGGCAAACTGAGCGAATGTAGCTTCCAGCACATCGCCCTGCTTGAGTTGCTCGACCTCTTCCTCGCTCACCGTGCGACGGGCGATAACGCTGGCCACCAACCCCGTCATCACACTGAGTCGACGGCGCCAGGGCATGTTGCGATAAATGCGCTTCAGGGTAATGCCGATATCGCGATCAATCAAAAACACTGGGATTTCATTTTCAGCGGCGGTTTTAATCGCGGCACGCATGTCGGTGCCGGATTCTACGCCGAACTGGTCGGCCAGCCGTTGCTGGAAGGCACCAAGCGCCAGACTGACCATCACCATCGCACCCTTGCCTTTGCGGATGACTTGGCCTAAATCGAGTTTGCTGATAGCGTCAGGATCAACCAGAGATTGATAACGATTCGGACAAAGTTCAAGCGCAACGGCATCGTAGTCGCCATGATCGATCAGGTTTCTTACTTTATCTGCGCTGCTGCGCGAGACATGGGCAGTGCCCAAGAGTGTGATTTTTACCCCGGCGTGTTCGAGCGTAATCATCGGCTCCTGAACATTACGCACAGCGGCATCGGCGATTACACCTTCTTGCGATACAAGTTCCATAGCATCCCCCTGTGCATCTGAAACAAACCGCAGACCCTGCTCGGCACTTATCTTTCAAGTCGGCACAAACAGGACTAATATTGAGCGCAGCTGCGGCGCCCCCACAACGCCGCAGCCTGGATCAATCCTGACACAATAAATCAAGATTTGTAAAGCAGAAGGAGCTTACCATGTTGTTTATTACCAACCGCACGCCGCGGCAGTCGCCGCGCACGCGCGTCGATCGCGCCATAGGCTTTGATATTGAAAACAATACCGTCTCAAATTCAGTCTATTTTTGCCGCCGTAACGACAAGGACGACTATACTGAAATGGGCTCCCAGGGCTTTATGGGGGCGATTCGGGAATCGGATTATCAGCAAATCCTCATTTATATCCATGGCTTCTCTAATTTGCCCGAATCCGACATCTTTCCCCGCGCCTTGAAACTGCAAGAGATGTTCGATGCCGCCGAGCAGAAACTGACTCTGGTCATTCCCCTGATCTGGCCCTGCGATGCCGACGTCGGTGTGGTCAAGGATTATTGGGATGACCAGAAATCAGCAGATATGAGCGCCTTCGCCTTCGCACGGGTCATGGAGAAATTCATGGCCTGGCGTAACAGCGCTGCCAATGAACCGGAGACTGCGCCGTGTTTGAAACGCATCAATATGCTGGCACACTCGATGGGTAATCGCGTGCTGCGCGAAACCCTGGTCAATTGGAATCGCTACGATCTCGCCAGTGGCGTGCCTCTATTATTCCGCAACACCTTCCTGGTGGCCGCAGACATTGTCAACGAATCGCTTACTGTCGGCCAGCCGGGAGAACTCATTGCGCACGCCTCGCGTAATGTCGCCGTATATTTTGCCTCTGACGATCTGGCATTGCGCGCCAGCAAAGTTTCCAACCTGAAAAATAAGGTTGCCTCACGGCGCCTCGGCCACACAGGCCCGGAAGACATGGACAACACACCGCGCAACGTCTACGCCATCGATTGTGACGACTTCAATAATCAGTACGACATGCCTACCGGCCATAGCTACTTTTTGACCGATGACAAAGGGCAACCCGGCGCCGTTTTCCAGCATATTTTAAAATGCATTCAATTGGGACGCGTATTCCCGGATGACGAAAATCGCCGGATGAGTATTTTGAAAGGGTAATCAAGCGTTGGGGCTCAGGACTGAACTTTCTTCCTTGAGCCCCTACCGTTAGGCGAGTTTACCAAAGCGCCCATTCGCACCTGCCAGCCAGCGCCGGTCAAATGCATTGTGTACTGGCACAGCGCGACCCCAAACCTCGACCACATCGGTCGCCACCCCGCGAAACAGCGCTCATAATGCTCACTCTCTAATTCAAACACCGGCAGCACCTTATGTTCCATAGCCAGTCCTCCTCAATTTAATTTTACAAGACCATACTTGTTACCAGCAAAAGATAAATGCCGGGCAATCCCTGCCGACATTGGCAACGCTCGCACTCTAACAACTGTAATCGGTGAAAAGAATTATCCTTTGGTATACCCCCAGAGTAGAATAGTCATCCATTGCGACCGTTCTGCGACAGTCCAAAGGAGAACACCCATGCCAGGATCGGCCCTTCAGACTCAGATTACGATCGGGGATCGTCTTAAAACCCTGAAGCAACAACTTTTTGTTAATCGGTATACCGAATGCGAAATATTCACCACGGCACTGACTGCAGTTCGCGATTGGCAAATTCTTAATGTCTGGGGCGCGGCGGGTATTGGTAAAAGTTCATTACTGGATGCATTCCGGCGTATTGCTGAGACAGAAAGGGTGTTTTACCTCTATTTCGACTGCCGTGATATCTTTGGCACACAATCCATCTTTGTTGAAAAACTGGCGTCCGGCCTGCAAGATTCAGCACCGCTTACCGACCGATCGTTGACTGCCTGCTTTGATGCCCTGCATCATATCGCCCTCAGCCAGCCGCTTGTGTTAGTACTCGATACCTTCGATGAAATCGGTGAGCTTAACCGCTGGCTGCGAGAATCCGTGCTATCCCATTTGCCACAGCGCAGTTTGATCGTGATCGCCAGCCGTTACTCGCTTGAAAACCGCTGGCGTGACTATAGTGGCTGGCGGCAATTGATTCATTCCTTACCGCTAGGCAGTCTCGATTTTGCCAGCACTCGCCAATATCTCGGCCTCTATGGCGTCGATGACGACAACCTCATCCAACAGGCTTGGCATTATACGGAAGGGCATCCACTGGCTTTATCACTCGCCTCTGCCCTTGTCAGCCGCGAAGGACAAGCCGCGATTAGCATCATCCCCAAGCGTCCGGATGTACTCGATACCTTGGCCAGCCGCTGGCTCAGCGAGATCTCACAAGCCTCCATGCGTGACATTGTTGAAGCCGCTGCGGTTGTACGCCGCTTCAACCAAGACCTGCTCAGCCAGATGGTCGGCCGCACCATTACCACGGATGAATTTGAGAACCTGCTGCTCACCTCTTTCGTCCGTCATAGCCAAGGTGGCTGGTCCCTGCATGAATTAGTACGCGATGCGCTATCGCGCGCTTTAAAGGGCCGCTCACCGAGCACTTATAACTTGCTACGGGCACGCGCCGTTAATTACTTCGCCACTGTTGCTGCATTGCCCGGTGAACTGAAACAGCGCAATACTGCATTACATGAATTCTTCTATCTCGTGGGTGATGGCCTGGTGCGTGCTGCACTCTATGACGAATCGCCAACCCCCGGCAGCACCCTTTATTTTGAATCCGCCATCGAGACCGATCTCGATGATCTCAATGGCTACATGGCAGAATGGCGGCAAACACGCGACAACCTCAACGGTCACCGGCTACAACTTTATGATCGCGACAATCAGGATACGATTGAACAATGGATTGTTTCAGAACCCCGCGAGCCTGACTTTATCGATACCCGTCTTATCGTTCGCAATTTGCCCGGTACTATGCGCCTGCTCCGCGATCAAGACCGTGCACTGCGCGGCCTGAGCATTGTCTTTCCGATCACTGCCGAAACATTACCCTTTCTCGAACAACAACCCGTGACCCGCCATTACTTCAGCCAACTAAACGCGGCACAACGTGCGGAATACATCATCCACGACACGCCTATCAACAATTGGTTTGTACGCTTGGCCGATGTACGAAACCCTACTGACAAAGAGGCGCGCTCGATTTTGTTTCGCGAGCTTGTCGGTTTATTGATCCGCCCCGCGCGATTCATCACCAGCACACCGCTGCCTTTTTACCAGGAATTATTAATGCGTTTTGGTTTTGAGCGCGCCGATCTCGAAGCCCATACCGACTTTGGCACCGATCGCCCCTCCCCATATTTCGTTCTTGATTTACGCGGCACGCGCCTGTCCGCTTATTTGCAGCAGCTAATCAATCATCAGTTCGGCGCCAATACTCAGTTACCTTTCGATCCCGATCTAGCCGGTGCAGTCGCACGTCAAATCTCCACCCCGAATGATCAGCCCGCCAATGCGATGGATCATCCGTTATTAAAGCCATTGACCGAGCGCGAACGCGAGGTAGCACTTGCTGCCACCGAAGGCCTCCCCAATTGCTCCATCGCCGCTCGCCTCAATGTCAGCGAAATCACCGTAAAAAAACATATGAGCCGGATATATGAGAAGCTCGGCATCCGCAACCGCTCAGAATTAATCAAAGCCTTCTGGCGCAGCACCGCATCACATTGACGGCCCGTTATTTCGCTGAATTTTCGTTTAATTCACAACCAATTTGCGCACCAACAACGCTCCTCAATAATTAAGCCGCACTATCTTGGTGCGTTCCATCTTCTTCAAAATATAACAATTCACTAATTTTCAATGAGTTAATTTTCTTGGCACAGTGTCTGCAATGTCAGATCGTGGTCCGTCAACTGAGTGAGCCGCACATGATGAACTCATCGCCTAATTAGGGAGATAGCTTTATGAAACTGAAAACTTTAAACCTGCTGATTGCAGCCATGATCACGACCCCCGCCGCACTGGCAGGCAGCCTGACCGTTGCCAATTCCGACTTAACGCTGGCCGGTGGTTTATCCGCTGGTGCGTTATATTCTGATAACAACGGCGCTCTTCACGACACAGATGCCCGCGTCACCGATTTTCTGATCGAACTTTCAGCGCCCGTTGCAACCACTGGCGTTGGCTTTGTCGCTGGCTTTGGCGAGCTGTTGCAACCCACGGTATTTGCCAATGTCGGCATCACCCCGCCCGCCTCAACGTCGCTGCAATATGGCTCAATGATTGTTAAACCGACTGAAGCTTTGACTTTTGAAGCCGGCAAATTAGCGACCAAAATCGGTTATGAGGTCGCCAATACCTACGCCAACCAGAACATCCTGATTGGTGGTTTGTGGTCCGCGCAGCCTGTGTATTACCCCGGCGTCCGTGCCAGCTACAACGCGGGCTCTGTCACCTTCTTCGGTGAACTCAATCAAGACACCTCGACCAGCGCCAAGAATGGCTATGTCGTCGGCGCCAGCGGTTCAGCCGGCCCGCTCTCTTATTGTGTATCCTATTACAATGCCAAAGAGACTCGCGACATTCTGGATATCATAGTCAGCACCAAGATCGGCAGTCTCCCGGTTGCCGCCAACCTCGACTATCACATGCTGGATAACGCCACCCCTGGCAATGATGACAGCGCCACCGGCCTCGCTTTGTATGCAACACCGTCCTTCGGCAGCACCAGCGTCCCGGTACGCGTCGAGTATATGGATGATGGCAGCAGCGGCATCTATAACACCGGCCTGAAGACCGGCTACACCTTTACGGTCACCCCGACATACAACTTCAGCGCCAACACCTTTGTCCGCGCCGAGGTTGCCTACGCCACGGCTGACAACAAGGTTTTCCGCGACAAGCTCGGCACTGCCGTCGACAGCAAGACTTCTTACGCGGTACAAGCAGGATTTAAATTCTAAAATTGATGTGCGTCATGCTCGAATCGCCGAGCATGACGCACGAAATTTAACTATTGATTCCGCATATGATCCGCGGTCTGCCGCAATGAATGCAACAGTTGTTGCCGCAGTAATTCATCCAGATCCATTTCGGAAATTGCCTGCTCCATACACAGCATCCAGGCGTTACGCTCGGCCTCGCCAATCGAAAACGGCAAATGCCGCACCCGCAAGCGTGGATGACCATATTCTTCCATATACAACGGCGGTCCGCCGAGCCAGCCGGACAAAAACTTGAACAGCTTGGCGCGTGACGATGCCAAATCTTCGGGATGCAAATCACGTATCCGCTTTGCTTCAGGCAATGCATCCATCAACTCATAAAACCGATCCACCAGGCGTCGCACGGCCGTTTCACCACCGATGCGCTCATAGGGTGTACTAGTCATGCTCAACCTTTCCCCTTAGTGTCTTGATTTTGCCGCGCTGCGTCTTTTGATCCACTCGTTTCCGGTTTGAGGATTTCGTCGGCTTTGTCGCACGCCGCGCTTTTTGCACTACCGCCACTGAGCGGATCAACTCCCTGAGCCGCTCCAGCGCCGCCTCGCGATTTTGTTCCTGACTGCGAGACTGTTGGGCCTTGATAATAATCACACCTTCTTTAGTGATGCGACGATCCTTGAGATGCATTAATCGTTGTTTGTAAAACTCCGGCAAGGACGATGCCAGGATATCAAACCGCAAATGGATAGCGCTGGAAACTTTATTGACGTTTTGACCACCCGCACCTTGAGCGCGAATGGCACTCAGCTCGATTTCATGCTCAGGAATGGTGACATTGTTGGAAATCTGAAGCATGGTTTTATTCTTTAATTTCGCCGTCCACATAAAACCACACGCCATTCTCACGCACAAAATGGCTGGCCTCATGCAAACGATGCGCCTTACCATTCACTTTATATCTCGCCACAAACTCCACCATTCCTTCGTTATGGACCTGATCTTCGATAGCGTTTATTACTTTCAGACCTAACCATTTAGTTTGACGCTCGGCGTCAAGATTCAACCGTGATGGGCGTTTGGATTCGTGCCACGTCGCGAGAAGATACGACTCATCACCCAAGACATAGGCGCTATAACGGGAACGCATCAAGGTCTCCGCCGTGCCTGGCTGCGCTTGCCGCCCAATATACGGGCCGCAACACGCGTCAAGGTGCTTGCCCGAACCGCAGGGACACTCAATAGGTGAAATCATGGAAACGACTCTAGACCGGCTTCAATCGGCAATCTTAGAATGTTGGTATGGTAACGCAAAAGACGCGCCTTATCTAAGGCGCGGAAAAGATTCTTACTTGATCTTCGCTAATGCTTTATAAATCTGCTCGCGTGCAATCGGCTTCTTGATCAAGCTTTCAACACCCATTTTCAACATTGCCTCCGCCAATTCCTTGGTGGGAGACGCGCTGATCACAATGATGGCCATCTCTGGAAACTTGCTGCGGACGCTGGTGATCAACGCCACGGCACTTACGCCTTCGATTTCATCATCCAGAAACAACACTCCCGCCTTTTGCGCGCGCACAACCTCAAGCACTTCCTTAACGTCTGCGCTTTTAATCGGCACCTTATACAGGTTTTCACGCAGCATGGTCAGCAATTGATCCTGCATGGCCGGATCCTTGACCAAAATCATAGCCTGACGGCGGTCAGTAGTGACCACCTTGCCCGAAGCGAAATCGAATTGTTGTATGGCCACGGCTTCCCTCTTTGCAAGCTCCGCGCATTTTCCGGCGCATTACACAAGTTAGCGGCCAATGACGGGGGAATTTTAGGCTTTATTCATGCTGATATGCCTCAGCTGTTCTCGCAATAAATAATATAATTATCAACATGTTATAGTACATATACCCTTAATCTCGTCAGGGCTATAGCCAGAACCGCTTCGACGATAAACTGAACAGGCACGCGTATGTGGAGTGGGCACGGACCCTACCCCGACAGAGGGGGGGGGGCAGGGCTGCAGCTTTGACAGCCCGAAGATTTAATAAACCAGCAGCTAATCACTATGTCCCCGGGTCCGGCTTTTTCGGTAAATCGTCGTTTACAGCAAACCAATCAAGATGAAAATTCCATAGTAAACGAAACTGCGTCATACAAACATTGACCGGTCGCTGCCATGTTCGTCACATCAATGGGTAATTTGTGGTATCAGCATTTGCCTAGCTTACAGCCGCTGATGCAATGAGCGCCAGAGCAAGATGCTCCGGCGCCCCTACATTATCCGCTACGGGCAGGCCCCGCAGTCGGCGCTATTTTGACAATCAGGCCCAGCTGTTTTCACCTTGATGGCGAACGTGAGCAGTGGATTCGACAGGCTGTTTTCATTCTCCTGACTATTCACAGTCGGATTGTCGTTCAAATAACCGCTGGGACACATCAGCGTGCCGGTACTGGCGGGGACTGCATTGGCTGTCGCCGCATTATTGGGATGCAACAGCCCCATGACATGTCCCAACTCATGCGCTAAGTGAGTAAAATCTACCCCACCGTCGGCATTGGCATCGCTGGTAATAATTTTTGAACCCGCGGTACCGGAACCCCAGGTCGCACCACCGCCACCCCATGACACCGGATTGAACTCATCCGTGAAAAATACTTCGATGCAATCATCGTCGCTCACCTCAGCCATCAGATTCGATTGTTCGGTGCTGGTGAGATTGCCATTCGTATCCACCACCCAGTAACCCGATTTCCAGATCGTTTTCCAGTCGCGGTAAGTGAAGACTACGTCATCCTTCGCCCATTGCGTATTGGCACCTGGCTGGCCGAATGCAAGACCGGCACCCGTCAGCTGGAAGGAAAACTGGATGGGCCCCCAGGGAAAATTGTTCAGCAGTTTGATTTTTCCAATGCGCACCGGTTGCAGGCACAGCCGTTGCGCCACTTCGAAGTAAAACCAGGGCGCCAGCTCGAGCTGCAAATAAGGCAACTCCCTGGCCAGGGTCAGCTCAAACGCGGGCAACTCATAATCACGATATTTGCCAATATCAGCACGCAGCTTTAAATCCAGCTCAGCCTTCATGTATTGAACCTGTTCCATATTAGTTCTTAATGGTTCAGACAATTTAATATCCAGCATCAGCGTTGCCGGCTGAGTCGCGGTCTGAAACAGATCGAGTTTGTCATCTTGAACCGGCCCGACAATCAACGCGCTCATGTAATCGGCATCGATATAGCCGTGCAACTCACCCATCAGACGGCCTGACTTCGGATCATATTTAAGACGCTGCGGCTCACGCGCATTGACAGCAAAACCAAGGACACCACTTGGCTTATTCACTTCGATCTTGCCCGCCAACAGCTTCTGCGGCACGTTAAACAAGGCCAAACTAAACCCGTTGACCTGAACCATACCTTCTCTAATTTGTGTCTCGGACGCGGCCAGTGACATACTCGCCCGCCCGGTTACCCGCAATTTTTCACCGCCGGCTGCCAAAACTGCGGCAATCTCGGCATTGGCGACCAAGTTTACCCCTGGCTCACCCTTGCTAAACCATGGCGGCTGTTCACTTTTACCTTTGCCGTGAGCCATCGGTAACGCTGACTTACCTTGCGGCGGCACTGCGGCACAGGCCCCGATCGCAACCGTCGCCAGCAGCATCCCTAGAAAATAGAGCGCTCGTTTGATCATCTTTGTCTCCTTGCGATAGATAAAATGGAAAACGAGCCGTTGAGGCTGTAGAAAAACCCAAAACCACCCAATAAATCGCCCCCGCGATCTGCCATAATTTCACTGCGAAATAAAACAAAGGTGGACGCGACATGGCACGGTTCAAAGCGATACACAAAGGCCTAAAATTACTGCCGGT